>CAJOOL010000133.1 GCA_905236115.1 uncultured Endomicrobiia bacterium | reverse complement strand
TAGTCTAGTGGTAAAACCCGAGCTTCCCAAGCTCGTGATGTGGGTTCGATTCCCATTACCCGCTTTTTTTTGTGGGTATAAAACTTAGAACCTAGGAACATTTCTGTTATTTGTATTTTTTAATTCCGGCATAATCCCAGTCACAGACATAAATACACGGGTTACCACAGAATTTATCTTTTGTTTCAAATTTAAAGTCCGGATCTTCAAGATTTTTCATTTTATATTTGCTTATATCTTTATCTTTTATAAAATCTTTTCTGTGAAGTGCATTTATATATTCCATTCCGCCTACACATGAGTAAGTATCGGCGTTCGGCATTATATTGATATAATTTCTTCCGGCGGAACATTTCTTGGCGGGACAAGTTTCATAAAAATTTCTGGTTTTTAAACTTCTGTCATAAGTTATATATTTTTTCAGTTGTTCAAGTTCCGAAGCGGAATATTCAAAACCGGATTTAACCAAATGTTCCACTCTTATTGTTATTCCTTTCGGTGTCAATTTTCTGTGCAGTTCTTCCAAAAAAGGCAGATTTTCCGGGGTAGCAACTATGTTTACGGAATTAATCCTCATTACGGATTTTATTTCCAAAACTTTTTCTATAAACTCTTTTTCCTTTGCAAATTCTCTGTGAAAACTTAAGGACAGACAAACATCTTTTTTAATTTTTTTATACCTTTCTATCGGTAAAGAAGCATTTGAAATAAGACCGATTATTGAATGTTGTTTAGGAAGATTGTTTATTACTTCACTTAACCCGTCATACAACAGAGGTTCTCCGCCGATTATTAAAAAAGCCATAGGCGGTAATTTTTGTAATATTTTCAGCCACTGTTCCGGTGTCTTTTCGGAAGATTTCGGATATAAACTCGAGTATTGTGTAATATTGCAAAAAGGGCAGTAAGAACATTTATAAGTACATCTGTATGTTATATTCCAATAACCGTAAATTTTATTCGGAAAGAAAATACGATGGTATGGTCTGATTACGGATTTTATTTTTGCCGGCATAAACTTCTGTAATAATTCTATTATCAATGCTATGCTCCTTTTTATTATTCGGTAAAAAATTTTTATTATTATATCAAATTTTAATATCATTTAAAAAATTTGTCTGCGGTTAAAAATTTTTATATAATAGAATTCATTTTGGTAACATTATTACAGGATAAAATTAATGAATAATTTCAAAAAATATACATATTGTCCTATATGTAAATCCGAAAAAATAAAACAAAAATATACGGATGTTTTATCTCAAGATAAAAAGAATTTCAATATTTTTGAATGTGATGATTGCAGACTGCAATTCGTTGCGGAAAAATTATCTCCCGAGTATATAGAAAATTTCTATTGCAAAGTAAAAGATACAAGTGAACATACTTATTCCGATGAAAATATAGAAAACTTAAATTATTACTATAAAAGTTTGAAAAAATACATTGAGACAAATTTTATACAAAAAGGTAAAATTTTAGATATAGGTTGTTCAAGCGGATACTTTCTTGATATTATGGATGGCTGGGAAAGATATGGAGTTGAAATATCAACAAAATATGCAGAAATTGCAAAACAAAAATATAAAGATAAAATATTTACAGGTTCCATTGCAGATTATACTTGGCAAGAAAATTTTTTTGATGTTATAACTTTGCAGGATTCTTTGGATCATATGTTAAATCCTGTTGATATAATTAAAAAATGTAATTATCTTTTGAAGCCGAACGGGATTTTGGTAATAAAAGTTCATAATATGGATTGTTTATATGCAAAATTATCCGGAAAAAATTTTTATGCTTTTATTCCTCCAGAACATTTGTTTTATTTTAATAAAAAGTCTCTTTCGTGTTTACTTAATTTAAACGGTTTTAGAGCTGTTTCTTTTAATTATTTTGCTCATATGTTAAAATTAAAAACTATTTTTCTCAGATTATCCCATTCCGTTGAAAATAGTATATATTATAAAATTTATAAATATATGAAAGAACGTAAAATAGGTGATATAAAATTTAAAAAAAATTTACATGATATTGTAACCGTATTTGCAAAAAAGGAGATTTAAAATGTTGACAACAATACAAAAAATAATACCTTTAAGTTTAAAAACAAAATTGAAACCTTATTACAGATTTTTTTTTCCTAATAAACTTCATTGTGTATTTATTCCTACATATCTTTGTAATTACAGATGTTCTTATTGTCAGGTTTGCAGTAATTTTCAATATTCGACAGTATATCCGAAGAGCGTAGAAAAAACGCCTGAACAATGGCTGGAGGCTTTTGACAAATTGCCTCCTACTACGGTTTTTGTTTTAGGCGGTGAACCTCTGTTGTATAAAGGACTTTATAAAGTTATTAACGAAATGCCGAAGAAACATACAGTTTTGGGCTTAGTTTCAAATTGTTCAATGCCGAAAGATTTATATAAAAAAATAAAACCTATGCATATGAATATAAGTTTTCATAGAGAATTTGCCAAAGAGGATGAGTTTATAAAAAAAGTTATAGAATTAAAAAAATATCATCATATTGCGGTTAATATTGTTGCCGTTCCGGAAAATATTCCTTTTATAACTAAACTTCAAAAAGTAATGAAAGAAAATTCAATAGATTTACATATCGATCCGTATTTTGGAAAAGATTATAAATATACCGAAGCACAATTGGAAAATTTACCTTTTTCAAATGAAAGAAAATATTCAAAAAAATATCAATTGCATAATTCTTTAAAAATGAAAAGTTGTTCCGCCGGAAGAAATTTTTATTGTCTTATGCCTAATGGCGATGCATTAACATGCACAAGCGGCTGCGATTATATTTATTCCGATTTAAGAAAAAATGATGCTAAAGATTTTAATACCGATATTTTTAAATTAGGGAATGTTTTTGACGGAACTTTTAAACTTAACAGAAATAATATTAATTGTAATTTGTCTTGTTTCAGTCATTGTGATATGGATTTTTGTGTTATAAAAGAAGTAAAATAAATTTCTATTGATTGAAAACGAATTTTTTATTAAATATAAAATTTACCGGTGTTGTGATTATAACTATTATTATATGAATAATATAAAGATTGGAAGTTATAAGTCCAAACAGAAGTTTAAATAAGATTAAAGAAAAAAGATATAATATTACATAGTTAAGAATAAATTTAAATATAAGTTTGCTTTGATTATTTTTAAATACCAAAATTCCTATTGTTTTAAAATTAAATAAAATTCCTGCTATGGTCGCAAACAGAAGAGAACACGCATATCCCAGTCCTATGAATATGAAAAACGCATATATCAAATAGGAAAAGACGGTATTTAATGCTCCGACGAATAAAAACTTTATAAACTGTTGGTCAAGTCTTGTAATTCTGCTTAGAAATTCAGTGATTTTATCAAACATTTTAGAAATCCTTTTTTATTTAAAGAGAGCGTTATTGTAGCATTTTTATATAGAAAATTAAAATTGCTGTATCAGGCGGAGTTTATACGAACTGGACAATTTATCTTGAGAAACCTTAATGAATTTAAAGTCAAAATGTATCTCAAAATTTGTATTCGGAATTAATAGGTATTTCCTGAAGAATATAAAATTTTGACTTTGTATGTTTTTTAATATAGAATATATAAAAACTTAAGGATAGGAGAACGATTAAATGGCTAAATATAAAAAAAATTTTCTTACAAATGTTATATACAGATTGGATGTTGACGATATTGAAGAACTGAATGATAATGTAAAATTAGAAGCCGTATATGATGATATTAAAGATTTTTTTCCTAAAAAAAATATTCGAAATATTGTTGAAAATTCCGTAAATATTGATACTGTAACAAATAAAACAGTTTTAGAACAAAAAGTCTTGAATAGCTTAGAATGTTTTTCTTCCGATGAAAGAATAAAGGTTTATATTAATAAAAAAGTTATTTGTATTGAATTAAAGAATTGTTATACGGATTTAAATTCTTTTATTGATTTTATAAAAGTTGTTAATAAACCATTTTATAAAATGAAAGATTTGGTAAAAATCAGACGTTTAGGTATAAGATATGTCAATCAGATTTTATTGGAAGAGGGAAGTCCGTTTAATAACGAAAGTTTTATAAATAAAAATTTAACAACAAAGGAAATGAAGTTTTTTTGTGACGATGAAAAATCTAAAATAAATCGCTCTTTATCCCAAACAAACTTTATCTATGATGACTATCAAGTTATTTTTATAAACGGATATTCAAATAGTCAGTTTCCTGCCAAAATTATGAAAAATGAATATATATTAGATATAGATTGTTTTACTACATTTTGTGATTTGGATAATATAGAAAATATTATAAAGAAAATGAATACTGATACTATTGCACCATTATTCGAAAAAAGTATAGAAGACGGACTTAGAAATTTAATGAATAAATAGGAGTTTTTTATGGAAAAAGAATTATTTAAGAAGTGTGGTTATAGTAATTATTCGGATTTTGATGATGGAATAAATGAACCTCCGAGAGACATATTAAGTGATATGTCGATTACCAGGACAGAGCCGGATGAGGCTATAGAGTATAATACTGAAAAATCTTATAAAAGAGTAATAGGTTATGTTAAAAAGCAGGATTGAATCTTACTATGTAAGTCATGATAAACTTCGTTTAACTCTTGGTGATATATTACAGAATTTTAAATTTAATGTGGTATTGAATGATAATTCGGTGGTAGAGTTTTGTTATAAATATCTTGTTGTTGTTACACAAGATTGTGATTTAGAGCAATGGTATAGTAACTTAAAAGAAAACAAGCAAGAAAAAAATCAATTTTTGGCTAATGTGCTGGTGTTGCCTGCGTTTGTTGCTCAAGAAGTAAAAGAAGGGATTGCTTATAAAAATTTATTTAATATTGAACAAAGAAAAATCGGTTCAGATGAATTTAAAAAAATAAAACAAAATAAAAATGAAAGATATCATTTTTTAAATGAGGACAGCAAACTCTATTTACAAGAATTAATAATAGATTTTAAACATTATTTAACTATTCCTTACGATATAGTAGCTTACAAATATAAAGATTGTTATCTTACAACTATAAATGAGCTTTTCAGAGAAAATTTATCTCAAAGATTTGCAAATTATCTTTCCAGAATACCGCTTCCCGAGTTTTAATAACAAAAAAATGGACCAAAAAGAACAATATAAACTGTTATGTGAATTATCTTCAATAAGCGTTTTCAGAAATGTTTTAAACAGTAAAACAATGTCTTGTTTTATTGAATACCTGAGTTTAAACGAAGAAAATTGCAAAAATAATTTTCTTTCGCAAAAGCTTAATTTGCTCGGGAAATTTGTTTGTTCGCTGAAAGATTTTAATTATAATTTTTCGGATTTTTTATGCAGTAAAATTTTGTCCGATGAAAACGGATACGTTGTTGCTGCGGCACAAAAAAAAGAAATTCCGAAATCCGTTTTAAATAATGTGCAAAAAGAACTGAAACTTTTTTCCGATTTAACAAAACTTACATCCGACAATCTTTGTTCTTATCTTGATTTTGACGGATATATTCCCGAATTTGAAAATAAAGAAACGGATTTTATAAAAATTTATCGTGACAGAATAGAAAATATTTCAAAATACGGATACGGAATTTTTTCTCTGTCGGGGATGTTTCAGGTTTCCGATAACAATGAATTTGTTCCTGTCAAATCGGCGGATAAAATTTCTTTGGAAGATTTTGTCGGTTACAGACAGCAGAGGAAAGAGGTTTTTGACAATACAAAAGCATTATGCGAAAATAGACCCGCCGCAAATATTTTTTTATACGGAGATGCCGGAACGGGAAAATCTTCCACGGTAAAGGCCTGTGCAAATTATTTTTATAATCAAGGAATAAGACTGATAGAAATAAGAAAAAATCAGCTTTTTTTTCTGCCGGAAATAATGGGGAAAATTTCGGAAAATCCTTTGAAATTTATTATTTTTATTGATGACCTTTCCTTTAATAAAAATGACGATAATTTCAGTATGTTAAAAGCTGCACTTGAAGGTTCCGCTTGTGCAAAAGCCAAAAACTCCGTTATCTATGCCACGGGCAATAGACGACACATAGTAAAAGAAAGTTTTTCCGACAGAGATAACGGCGATGATATACATCACAATGATACGATACAGGAGCTTACATCTCTTTCCGACAGGTTCGGTTTAACGGTGTATTTTGAAAAACCGAATAAAAAACTTTATCTTGATATCGTCTGTAATCTTGCCAAAAAAAATAACATTTCTGCCGATAGGCAAGCTCTTGAGCTGAGTGCCGAGGCTTTTGCTTTGGCAAAGGGAAACCGTTCTCCCAGAACCGCAGAACAGTTTATCACATCGTTTTTGAATTTCGGCATATCTTAAATTTATAATAAAATGAAAATAATATGTGTTACCGGCAGAAAATTATGCAAAAATAATTTTTTTGAACAGATTGAAAAAATATGTTCATGGAAAATTGATGCCGTTGTTTTGAGAGAGAAAGATTTAAACGACGGAGTTTATGAAGAATATGCCGTCAAATGCCGAAAAATCTGTGAAAAAAATAATGTTAAATTTTTTATAAATACCAAAATACATATTGCCGAAAAATTAAATATCAAAAATATCCAGCTTTCATCTAAAGATTTTTTTGACAATAAAGATAAATTAAATTTTTTTGAAATAATTGCGGTTTCCGTTCACTCGGTAAAAGAAGCTATTGAAGTTGAAAAGTTTTATGAATCTTGCACCTGTCAGTCTTCTTGCCGCTTTGACTGTTTCCTTATTGCGGGACATATTTTTAGCACCGATTGTAAAAAGGGCTTGCAGCCGAAAGGAACGGATTTTTTAAAAAGTGTTTGTGATAATGTTAAACTTCCCGTTTTTGCAATCGGCGGAATAAATAATGATACCGTGAAATATCTTAAAAATATGAATATAAAAGGCGTATGTATAATGTCTGCGTTAATGAGTGCACAAAAATTTGAATTTAAAGTATAAAAAAGATAAAATGGAATCGTTTTAAATGACGTTTAAAATTATAATTTGTCTTTAAAAATGAGAAAAATAAAAAATTTTAAAATTAATATAAGAACAAGGGAAGTATCAAGAATTGTAAGAAAACTTCTAAACATGGAAAATCTTCCTATTGAAACCGAGGAAGCCGTTCAGAAGTCTTGTTTTTTGTGTGAAAAGGTTGTAAAGCCTGCCGTGGTTTATGATACGTTTTCAAGAGAAAATACCATTTTCCCTTTTGAGAATAATGCACCGGAAAAATGGATAGCTTTAAGTCCATATATTTTAACCATCGGCGATGTTTTGCAGCATCAGTATGAAGAAAATAAAGATATTTTCGGTGAACATGCCGTGCAGATAATTTCGGCTATAGCTGCGGATGCTCTGGAACAGTCCAAAAATTTTATCCATAAATTGTTAAGCGAAGATGCTCATGACGAAAACTGCGAACTGTCAAGAAATGTGGAACTTCCCGAACATTATAATAATGAAATAATAAAATATCTTCCGATAGAAAAAATAAATTTGTCTCTCGGAGAAGACGGAAAGTTTATCCCTGCAAATTCCGTTGCGGGAATTTATTATTGGATACCTTTAAAGAAAAGAAAAAAGTAGGAAATTTATTGTTATGGAACTTTTAAATTATAAGCAGATTGATAACGAAATAGAAAAACTGGCAAACGAGATATTGAAAAGAAATTCCGATATTGAAAGCCTTGCTATTGTCGGTATACAGACCAAGGGCGTTAACGTGGCCAAAAGATTATCGGAAAAAATAAAAAAAATAAAAGACCTTTCAAAAGAAATTCCTTTCGGTATTTTGGATATTACTCTTTACAGAGACGACCTGCACGAAGCCGGTGCCGATATTCCGACAATAAAAGATACGGATATACCTTTTGACGTGAATAACAAAAATATAATTTTGGTTGATGATGTCTTGTATACGGGCAGAACCATTCGTTCGGCTCTTGACGTGTTGAAAGATTTCGGCCGGCCGAAAAGCATACAGCTGGCGGTGCTGGTAGACAGAGGTTACAGAGAACTGCCAATACAGCCCGATTATGTCGGTTTGGTTCATCATACCAAAAACAGAATTTGTGTAAATATGGGCAACGAAATATCGGACAGCGACAAAGTTTATGTGGAAAACGAAAACGGCAGTTTATAAATTAAAAAATACGGAGTATTTTTTATGTCTTTCAACAGAAAAGATCTTTTAGGTTTGGAACATTTGGATAAAACCGAAATTCAGACTATTATAGATTCGGCAAGACCTTTTAAAAATATGTTTACAAGGTCAATAAAAAAAGCTCCGGCTCTTGTGGGAAAAACGGTTGTAAATTTATTTTATGAACCGTCTACAAGAACAAGAACTTCTTTTGAAGTTGCCTCAAAAAGGCTTTCCGCCGATGTTGTAAATATTGCAACAGCCACATCCAGCGTTGTTAAAGGCGAAAGTCTGGTTGATACGGCCAAAACTTTGGAGGCAATGAAAGCCGATATTATCATTATCAGGCATACGCTTGCGGGAACGCCGGAACTTCTGGCCAAAAATTTAAACGCTTCCATAATAAATGCCGGTGACGGGTTTCATGAACATCCCACACAGGGTCTTTTGGATCTTTATACGATGTATGAAAAAAAGAAAAAAATTGAAGGCTTGAAAGTTCTTCTTGTCGGTGATATTCTGCACAGCAGAGTGGCCAAATCCAATATTTGGGCATTGACAAAGTTCGGTGCCAAAGTGCGTGTAGCAGGGCCTCCCACTTTGATACCAGGCAAAATTTCTGAACTCGGTGTGGAAGTTTTTTATAATTTGGATGAAGCAATAAAAGATGTGGATGTAATAAATATTTTAAGAATACAGATGGAACGCCAGCAGGAAAATCTGTTTCCGTCAATACATGAATATGTGGAACTGTATCAGTTGACGAAAGAACGTCTTGCAAAAGCAAAACCCGATGTTTTGATTATGCATCCGGGACCTATGAACAGAGGAATAGAAATAACTTCGGAAGTTGCGGATTGTTCTTCGGCTGTCATAAACGAGCAGGTAACCAACGGTATTGCCGTCAGAATGGCTGTTCTTTATCTTTTGGCTGCCGCAAGAAAAGGGGAAAATTATGTCCATTCAAATTAAAAATATAAATATAGTTGATCCGTCAACGAACACAAATAAAATCGGTGATATTTTTATTGAAGACGGAAAGATTGTTGAAAAATTATCAAAGCCTGCCGATGAAATTATTGACGGTAAAGATAAAACCGCTTTCCCCGGATTGATAGATGTTCATTCTCACGTAAGAGAACCGGGACAGGAAGAAAAAGAAACAATAAAAACCGGAACGCGTTCCGCTGCAAAAGGCGGTATAACGACGGTTTTTTGTATGCCCAACACCAAACCGGTTACGGATAATGCACCGTCGGTAGAATATATTTTAATGAAAGCTCAGAAAGAGGGAAAAGTTAATGTTTTTCCGATAGGCTGTATTACAAAAGGTTCTCAGGGTAAAGAACTTGCCGAAATAGGAATACTTAAAAAAGCAGGTATTGTTGCGGTCAGTGACGACGGTCAGCCCGTGGCAAATTCTCAGATTATGAGAAGAGCTTTGGAATATACCAAGATGTTTAACCTTGCCGTAATTTCTCATTGCGAGGATAAAGAACTTGCAAGAAACGGCGTAATGAACGCGGGCAAAAATTCCATGATTTTCGGGCTTAGAGGAATACCTAACCAGAGCGAAGAGATAATGGTTTCCCGCGATATTATGTTGTGCGAGCTGACAGGAGGAAAACTTCATATAGCTCATGTTTCAACGGCAGGTTCTGTAGAGCTTGTCCGTCAGGCAAAGAAAAAAGGATTAAATGTTACCTGTGAAACCTGTCCGCATTATTTTACTTTAACGGATGATTACGTTCAAAATTATGATACCAATTTTAAAATGAATCCGCCTTTAAGAACGCAAAAAGATGTTGATGCAATAAAAGAGGGTTTAAAAGACGGAACGATAGACTGCATTGCCACAGACCACGCTCCTCATACATTGGAAGAAAAAAACAGAGAGTTTGATACTGCACCGTTCGGTATAATCGGTTTTGAAACTCTTCTGTCTTTAACATTAAACGAGCTTGTAGATAAAAATATTTTAACATTGAGTGAAGCAATTGCAAAAATGACCGTAAACCCCGCAAAGATATTTTCTCTTGACACAAGAGGCAGTTTGAAAGCAGGTTCGGCTGCGGATGTTACGATAGCGGATTTGAATCATGAATATGAATTTAAGAAAGAAGATATTTTGTCTAAGAGCAAAAATTCGCCTTTTATCGGAAGAAAGTTTAAAGGCTGTGCCGTAATGACTATTGTCGGAGGAAAAATAGTTTGGACATTAAAAGATGGGATTATCAATTAGAAATAAAAGAAAATAAAAATCTCGGTTTGAATTTTTACAGGTTTTCCGTTGTATCAAAAGATATTGCCCGTGCGGCGGCTGCAGGACAGTTCTGTATGATAGGAATAGAAAAAGTTTTTTTAAGAAGACCGTTAAGCATTTATTCCGTTGATACAAAAAGCGGCGAAGTTTCTTTTCTTTATAAAATTGTCGGAAAAGGAACGGATGTTTTGTCCGATATGAAGACGGGTGAAAAAATAAAAATTTTAGGCCCTTTGGGTAATGGGTATCCTATTGATATACCGAAAGGTTTTGAGCCTGTTTTGGTTGGCGGCGGAACCGGAATAGCATCAATACATTTTCTTGCGGAAAGTTTGGCAAAATTAAAAATAACCGGCAGTGTTTATTATGGTGTAAGAACTAAAAAAGAACTGGTCTGTCTGAAAGAATTTAAAGATACGGGTTGGAAAGTTTTTGTTTCTACGGAAGACGGCTCACAGGGATATAAAGGTTATGTTACGGATTTGCTTGCCGAAAAGATAAAAAACGAAAGTGTTATTTATGTTTGCGGTCCTACGCCTATGATGAAAAAAGTTGTTGATACTGCCAAAGAAAAAAATATTTCCGGATATGTGTCTTTAGAAGAGAAAATGGCATGCGGTGTAGGCAACTGCCAAGGCTGTGCCGTAAAAATTGCCGGGGAAAATAAAATGGTCTGCAAAGACGGCCCGGTGTTTGCAATTGATAGTTTGTAAATTTAAAAGACAGCTGAAAAAACGCAAAGTGTTTTTTTATTTGCCAAATTAAAAAGTTTATGATAAACTATAGCAGTTATGATTTTCAGGAGAAGTTATGTTAAAAAATAAAAGAGCTTATACGTTATTGGAATTGGTTGCGGCACTGGCGATAATTATAATTTTGTCGGTTATAGGTTTCAGCGTATACAGACTTTACGTTAAAAAAGCTATCGGTATGGAAGGCAGAGGAATGTTATATGATGTTTATGCTGCCGAGCAGGTACGCAGAACGAGGCATGGGTCTTATTTAGCCGTAGGTGATTTTACAAAAAACAATAATACTTTGGGCGTTGATTTTAGAGGTAATAAGTATTTTAATCAGTTTAAAGTTACGGTTAATGCTGATGCTTTTACTATTGTTACAAATTCTTATGAAGGTGCAAATATGACACTTATAGGGTATCTTACTCCTCCGAGCGGCTCTAAATCTTCTGCCCCTGTTTTGGTAGATAACTACAGCAAAGGTTAAAAACTGCTGTTGCCGTTCCGCCGTTAATTATAAATTGTAAATTGTCTTCTTGGAGAGATGGCCGAGTTGGTTTAAGGCGTCAGTCTCGAAAACTGATATAGAGGAAACTCTATCAGGGGTTCGAATCCCCTTCTCT
>CAJOOL010000132.1 GCA_905236115.1 uncultured Endomicrobiia bacterium | reverse complement strand
CTGCGATGCTCTCTTGGACATTTCTTCAACTTTCAAAAACCACTGTTCCGACATTATCGGTTCAATGGTAGTTCCGCATCTGTAACATTTTCCGACGGAATGGCTGTAATCTTCCGTTTTTATAAGGTATCCATGTTCCTGCAAATCTGCAACAATTTGTTCTCTTGCATCTTTTGCGGACATACCTTTATATTTTTCCATTAAGCCGGTCATATTGCCGTTGGCATCTATAACTTCAAGTATTTCAAGGTTGTGTCTTCTTGCTATTTCATAGTCAACTGCATCGTGTGCGGGGGTAACTTTTACCGCACCGGTACCGAACTGCATATCTACAATATAATCCGCAACTATTTTTATTTCTCTGCCGACAAGCGGAAGAATTATAGTTTTGCCGACTATATTTTTGTATCTTTCGTCGTTGGGGTTAACTGCAACGGCAGTATCACCTATCATAGTTTCAGGTCTTGTGGTTGCAACCGTTAAAAATTCGTCGGAATCTTTTATAGGATACTTTATATACCACAAATTACCTTTTTCGGGATGATATTCTACCTCAATATCGGACAAAGCAGTGTTACATCTCGGGCACCAGTTAACAAGTCTTTTTCCTCTGTAAATCAAGCCTTTATCATAGAACTGTTTGAAAGCTCTCTTAACTGCCTTTGAACAGGCTTCGTCCATAGTGAACCTTGTCCTGTCCCAGTCAAGACCGCATCCGAGTTTCTTCAACTGGTCTAAAATTGTGTCGCCTGTTTCCTGTCTCCACTGCCACATTTTTTCTATAAATTTATCTCTGCCGAGATCGTATTTGGTTTTCCCCTCTTTTTTAAGAAGTTTTTCTACAACATTTTGAGTGGCAATTCCGCCGTGGTCTGTTCCCGGAACCCACAGAGTATTAAACCCCTGCATTTTTTTAAATCTTACAATTGCATCCTGCAAAGAATCATTCAATGCGTGCCCCATATGCAAAGAACCCGTAACGTTCGGCGGAGGAATAACGATTGTGAACGATTTTTTTGTTTTATCGGGTTTTGAAGAAAATGTTTTATTGTTTATCCAATAGTTTACCCATTTTTCTTCAACTTTTTTAGCGTCGTATACTTTTTCCATTTCCATTTTTCTACCCTTGCCTTCATATTTTTATATCATATTATTATACTAAATTTATTGTAATCAATAAAGTAAAAACAAAAAGATAAAAAGCCGGGATTACTGCCATAAAGTTCCTATAGGCAATACAACCAAATCTTTTTTATCTCTATAAATCCGCTAATATTGTATTATAAAACCCGCAGAAAGTAAAGGAAATGATTAAGGAAATGTTTTTGAGTTTGAGTTTATTTCTTTTTTAAAGTTGACAATTTATTTTTTTATCCGGCCGAAATTTTCTTTTAAACTTTTTATTTCATTTCTGAAAATTTCTATTTCTTTTTTCAACAAATTATTTTCAGCTTCATATCTTTTCATTTTCTCATCCATGGTCTTGTTTTTTTCCATTATCAAATCTACTTTAGAGTTTATATCCGCAGCAGAACTTACATCCGCACTTTTATTTTCGCTAAGAAAGTAACTTATGGGAATATTAAGAACTTTTGAAATTTTTTTAAGGCTGTTTGTTGAGGGTGTCTGTCCGTTTATCCATTTGCTGACTACGGCTCTGTTGGTTTTTACGGCTTTAGCAAATTCTTCCTGGTTGTAACCGGCACTTTTTATGGCGGTTTTTAGTTTTTCCCCGTTCATAAAGACCCCGTCAAGGAAATGCTGATTAATTATTAATGAGCAAAAAGCCTTGCGGTTTCCTTAAAGAATTATTCAGCGTTTCCTTAAAATAAAAAAGTATTGACTTTATTTTGCTTTTATGCTATTATTTTGTTACTGGATAACAACAAAAAAGTAAAATTAAAAGCCGAGCGAGCTGTTTTGGCATCCGCCAAAAGCATAGCACAACTTGAAAAAAGATAAAAAATTTGACACGTTCTTTATCTCTCGGCGATTATACCAAAAATGTTCTTTAAAAAGCAATAATTATAGCGAAAGAGGAACCCGAGGGGTTAGCCTCGGATAATTGAAACAGTTTTTTTTGCGAAGCAAAAAATAGTTTGTCATCCCCGAATGTCTCT
>CAJOOL010000131.1 GCA_905236115.1 uncultured Endomicrobiia bacterium | reverse complement strand
GAAATAAAATATGCCAGACTGAATATAACAACTGCCAACAGGAGAGAAACCGCCAGGGTAACTTTAAATCTTAAACTCATTGAAAAACTCATTGAAATACCCTTCTTTTAAGGAAAGTTCGAAAACGGCAATAAAAAATGTGTTTCTCAAAACATCTTTTAAAGCCGGTCTGCCTCAAAAACGACAAGAAACAAACCGGCTTTTATAAATTATTCTTCAGATTGTTCTAATTCTATAACAGCACCTTTTCCGATTTTACCTACAACAAAATTATAAATCCAACCGACAACGATTACACCGATTGACATTATAGCCGTATAAAGGACTACAAAAATCAACCATGAAAGAAGTCTTGCACCGAAACCCAAATTTGTTGCCAGTTCAGTCGGGAAAATAAAGAAAGTGAATATTCCGATTAAAGCTCCGAGCAAAGCGAAAACTATCGGAAAATTCTTGAACAAAGATACAACATTTACTTTTTTAACTTCATAACTTGCCATACCAACTCCCCCCTTATATTTCTGCTTTTTTTGTCATATACGGTAATTATACCAGACTTGAAAGCTATTGTCAATGACTTTTTTCTACTTATTATAAACTTTTTTCATATCTTCCAAGGTTAAAGGAGCATAATCGCCTGCGTGGCCTGCAGTTCCGAAAGCTTTCATTTTGCTTGCAATCAAACCTTGAAGAGCCGTTCTTGCAGGACCCAAATAATCTCTGGGGTCAAACTTTTCCGGAGTTTCCGCAAATACTTTTCTGATTGTTGCGGTCATTGCCAGTCTTCCGTCTGTATCAACGTTGATTTTCTGAACTCCGAGCTGAATTGCTTTCTGCAAATGTTCCATGGGAACGCCTTCCGCTCCGGGCATTTTTCCGCCGTATTTGTTTACAGCGTCAATCAATTCTTTAGGAACCGAAGATGCTCCGTGAAGAACTATAGGAATATCTATAAGTTTTCTTACTTCCTGCAAAACATCAAATGCCAAAACTTTTGCACCTTTGAATTTATATGCACCGTGGGAAGTTCCGATTGCGATTGCCAAAGCGTCAACTCCCGTATCTTTTACAAACTGTTCGGCTTCTTTAGGGTCGGTGATATGTGCGGAACCGGAACCTACTCCGTCTTCAATTCCGCCCAATCTTCCGATTTCGGCTTCTACTGTTACTCCGTATTTGTGAGCATATTCAACAACGGATCTTGTTACATTGACGTTATATTCATAGTCGGAAGGCGTTTTTCCGTCTTCTTTCAATGAACCGTCAATCATAACGGAAGAGAAACCCAAATCTATAGCTTTCTTTGCACTGTCCAAAGAATTACCGTGATCCAAGTGCATTGCTACGGGGATTGCCGGGTTTTCTATAACTGCGGCTTTCATTAAGTATCCGAGATATGTAAAATTGGAATACTTTAATGCTCCTCTGCTTGCCTGAATGATTACGGGCGACTGCGTTTCCTGTGCTGCAGCCATAATTGCCTGAATCTGTTCCATGTTGTTGACATTGTAGGCACCTACGCCGTAGCCTTTTTTCTTTGCTTCTTCCAAAATCTGCTTCATTGGTACTAAAGCCATTTTACTGCCTCCTAAAAATTTTACTTCTTATTTTTTGAAATATTTTTATTTTTTATTTTTTGGGCATTTGAAGATTTTAAAGATTTTTTCTGCGGTAAATTTCCTGCCGGCAAAGCCGAAGCGGTCTCTTCAAAAACACCCATTCTTCTGAATTTTTTATATTTATTTTCGGCAAGTTCCTGTTTCTTCATTTTTGATAATGCGGTTAAAGATTTATTGATAAACCTTTTTATGTTCATTGCGGTTTCAACCGGGTCAACATGTGCACCGCCCAAAGGCTCTTTGATTATTTCGTCTATAACTCCGTTTTTAAGCAAATCTTTTGCGGTAATTTTCAATGCTTCTGTAGCTTCTTTGGATTTTGAAGCATCTCTGAAAAGAATTGCCGCACAGCCCTCGGGAGATATAACCGAATAATAAGAATTTTCCAGCATTGCAACTCTGTCTGCAACGCCTATGCCTATGGCACCGCCCGAACCGCCCTCGCCTATCACTATGCTTATTACCGGAACTTCAAGATATGACATCTCTCTTAAATTTCTTGCGATTGCTTCCGCCTGTCCTCTTTCTTCTGCGGCTATTCCCGGGTATGCTCCTGCAGTATCTATAAAAGTAATTATCGGTCTGTTGAATTTCTCGGCCATTTTCATTATTCTTAAGGCTTTTCTGTATCCTTCGGGATGAGCCATACCGAAATTTCTGTCCATATTTTCATGGACGGTTCTGCCTTTTTGATGTCCGATAACGACTACAGGCTTATTGTCAACAGTTGCAAGACCGCAGACCAGAGCGGCATCGTCGCCAAAAGCTCTGTCGCCGTGAAGTTCCACAAAATTTTCAAAAATTATTTTTACGTAATCAAGCGTATAAGGTCTGTCGGGATGTCTGGCAAGCATTACTTTCTGCCAGGAAGTTAAAGAACCGAAAATTTCTTTTTTAAGTTTTTCTTTCTTTTCTTCAAGGTCGGAAATCTCGCTTGAAAAATCTATTTTGCTGTGTTCGGCGGAAACTTTCAAACTTAAAATTTTCTTTTCCAGTTCCACTACCGGTTTTTCAAAATCCAAAACGTATTCGCTCATTATTACCCCACCACATTGGAAGATTGGATGATTGGAAGCTATTTTGCTGTCGTTTATTGTACATTATTTTCCAATCTTCTACTCTTCTAATCCTCCAATTCTTCTAAAATCTGCTCTGATAACTGATTTTTAAAATTCTTTCGCAGCCGAATTTTTCTTTATCGCTTGTAGTCATGTGTCTTAAAATAAAATCTATGTCAAAATTTTCCGTAATCCACAGTCTGAAACCGGCATTAAGCCTGGCATCAGAACCTTTGCCGAGATTATCATATTCAAGCATTGCCATTAAACTCTCGTCAATTATCATATACGATGTTCCGGCAAAACCCAAAAGTGCGACATCTTTAAAATCGTTTATATTTACACCTGCATTGAAGTTCAAGCCCGGCACAAAAAGTTCTTTACCGCAAACAAAATAAACTCCTTTTCCTTTCTGAATAAACTCTGCCTTATTTTCGTCATAAAAAAACCCCTGTCCGTCATAACCTACGGCAAAACCTGGAACTTTTTCGTCGCCATCATAAATACTGAACTTTATCTGAAGTGCGGGAACCGCCACGGTTACATCATTATTACCGATAATATTTGCCAGCTCCCAGCTGACGCCGATGTTAAGAGGTTTGAAAATACCAAAACCGAGTTTGGATGTAACACTTCCGCCGGAAAAAACTCTGAACTGCAAATCATAACTTCCGTAATCAAGGATGGAATATGTAGGAATATCTATGAGGTATGTAATATTAGATGCGTAAGAATTATTTACAAAAATACAACAGCAGATTACAAACAAAGGCATTAATAAAAATTTTCTAAACAAAATTAAACTCCTTGTAATTATTAAGGAAACACTGATTAATTCTGAACGGAAACCGCAAGGCTTTTTGCCTCTAAATTCGTTGGAACTTTTCGCGATAAATTGCCCGGTATCCCTGCGAAGTTCCGCTTGAAGCGGTTCAACCGCCTCTTTATAGGCAAAATCTGCTTCGGGCTTTG
>CAJOOL010000130.1 GCA_905236115.1 uncultured Endomicrobiia bacterium | reverse complement strand
TATAATCGCCGAGAGATAAAGCACCTATCAAAGTTTTTATCTTTTTACCAAACTGTGCTATGCTTTTGGCCGTATGCCAAAACAGCTCGCTCGGCTTTTGTTTTATTTACTTTAATTTTATTGTATATAATTGTATTATACAAGAAAATTTAAGTAAAGTCAAGTTTTTTATTTTATATTCAAGGAAAAAGACTGTGGCAAAGACCGGTATCGGAAAAATAATTGAAGTGGCTATGGTAAGAAAAAATTTTACTCAGAAAAATCTTGCCGATAAGCTCGGCGTGAAACAGCAAATGGTCAGCCAGTGGATAAACGGACAGTCTAACCCCAAAACAAGCACTCTTGCCAAAATCGCTGCGGCACTGGATGTTTCCGTGGATTATTTTGTTGAAAATACCGATGCAAAATGCGAGAAAGGAAGTGTTTCAAAAATAGATTTGTTAGAAGAGAAAATCAAAAGACACGAACTGGAAATTTCGGTATTGAAAAAAGAGAATGATTTGCTGAAAAAAGACGGTGAATTTTTAAAAAAAGAGATTGAACAATTAAGGGAAAATATGGTTAATTATGAAAGAAAACTTTGAGACAAAAGAATTTTTCTAAAAAATAGTTTACCGAACAAAACAAAAATACCTGAAAAAATTCAAAATATTCTCAAAAAACTTAAAACGTTTAAAAGTGATAAAATTCTTATTATCGTGATTTTTTTGTTGACAAAAAAGATAAATTTTATGTATAATTGGGGCTATTAATTTACGGACATAGCAGAATGCCCGAAAAACAAGGAGAGTCAGTAATGAAGAAAAGTTTGTTAATCAGTTTTTTGTTTTTATGCCTGCTTGTAAGTGCTTGTGCAAAAAAACAGACTGTTGCACCCGAAGAAAATTTTGATCAGGCAGCAACAGAACTCAGCAATGAAGAGCAGTTTGCAAAAGAACCTTCAATCAGAGGCGTAGAAGTTGAAAGAGAAGTTGCTTTGGAAACGATTTATTTTGCTTTTGACAGCAGTGCGGTTTCCGACAGATTTATGGATACTATAAAAAATAACGTTAAATATTTAAAAGATAATCCGAAAGCAAATGTTGTTATTGAAGGACATTGCGACGAAAGAGGAACTACGGAATATAACCTTGCTTTGGGACAGAAAAGAGCAGTAAAAGTAAAAGAACTTTATGTTCAGCTGGGTATAAAACCGAAAAGAATAGTTACTATGTCTTACGGTAAAGAAATGCCTGCAGATAAGAGACATAACGAAGCTGCATGGGCAAAGAACAGAAGAGCTGAAACCAAGTTGATAAAATAAAAAATCTTTTGGTTTTTGGTTGAATGCGTAAAATAGTATTGTTTTTACCTTTTATAACTTTATTTGCAGCTTGTGCCGCTATTAATAATTCCGATTCTTCTCTGGAGGAATTGAAAAAAGAAGTCGCCAAGCTGCAAATAAAGTGTGCTGATTTGGAGACAAGACAGGCGGAGTCTTATTCCAAATATGAAGAAAATATGGTGGATTTGGAAATAGCCAATGCCGCCGTCCAGGAGCTGTATAAAAAGTATTCCAAATTATCACAGGAAATCAGTGACATTGACGTCTTGGTAAAAAATCAGAAATCTTCAGCTTCAGCCGCCGGACAGGAAAGCAGTGTTCAGGTTCCGTCGGAAATTTATGAAACGGCATATAATGATTTTCTGCACGGAAAATATGAGCTGTCAATATTCGGATTTAAATCTTTTTTAAAACAATACAAAACTCACGATCTTGCCGCTCAAGCTCAATATTACATAGCGGAAAGTTTATATTCGCAGGAAAATTGGCCGGATGCTTATACGGAATATGAAAAAGTTGAAAAGTTTTATTCCGACAACAGAGAGTTTGTTCCCGCTGCAAGGCTGAAAATGGCTTTGTGTTTGGAGCTTCTCGGGCAGCAGCAGAATTCTCTGGCTATTTTGCAGTCCATATTGAAAGATTATCCGAGAAGTGCCGAAGCGTTTACCGCTAAAGAAAAAATAAAACAATATACCAACAATGATAAAAACAGCAAATAATTTTGCGATTGTTCCCTGTATAATTTTGTCGCTGATATTACACGGGGCGGTTTTTTTTATAATAGTATATAAAAATGCCAAAGAACCGGATTTTATTCAGATTCCTTTTGACGTTTCTTTTTATTCTCCGCAGGCATCTGCGGGGAAAATAAAAAGCAGAGAAGTACCTAAAGAGCAGAAAAAAACAAAAAGCGATATTGAAGCCGCCGTAAAAAAAGAAGAAGTTACGGAAAAAGAGATAAAAAAAGACGATATCGTAATAGGCAAAAAAAAGGAAAAACCCGAAAAGAAAAATAAAAAACAGAAAGATAAGCAGGAAATAAAAGAAGAACAGGAAAATAAGACCGATACGGTGCGGGAAGAAAGCACAGAAGAAGTTAAGAAAGAAAAAGAAGATACCGAAAACCGGCAGGCACAGGAACAAAAAGATACGCAAGATACAAATGATGTAAAAGATATTCGGCAGAAAGCCGAAACGACGGCTGTTCCGCAGGAAACCGAGGGGTATTCCAAAGGGATAATGCTGGAAAATAAAAATTTTAAATATTCTTATTATACCGGTGCGATACTGAAAAAAATAAAAAGATATTGGCAGGATTCCAATATAAACATATTAAGAACGGTAGTTTATTTTAAAATAGAAAAAAACGGCCAGATTTCAAAATTAAAAATTTCTAAAAGTTCCAAAGACGAAGTCTTTGATAAAAATGCCTTAAGAGCGGTGGAACTGGCATCACCTTTTCCTCCTTTGCCCGACGGATACGAGGAAAACAGTTTGGGAGTGTACTTTGAATTTAAAACAAGTTAGCAGGCTTACTTTAATATTGTTTTTTTGTTTATTTTCTACGCTTGTTTATGCTAAAAAAAATCTCTATCTGTCTTTATCTTCAAAAAGTTCAAAAGCAAGTATAGGCCTTTCCGATTTTGTTCCCGTCAACGGATATTTTGAAGAAATGGATATGTCAAAAACTATAAGGGATGTTTTGGAGTCCGATCTTTTGCTTTCCGGGCATTTCAATGTAGCGGTGTCGGATACTTCTTATAAATTTGATTTGGATAAACAGTTTGAATATTGGGCACCGAAAGATATTTCCGTGCTTCTTACGGGAAAGATTTCAATAGAAAATGCCGAAAATTTAAATCTGGAAGTAAAACTTTATGATGCCGAAAGCCGCGAAATAATATGGGAAGATACATACCGCGAGAAAGTTTCCAACTACAGGTATCTTGCACATAAAATTAATGACGAGATAGTGCGGAGATTTACCGGTGAAGAGGGAATAGCCTGCACCAAGATAGCTTTTACCAATGACAGCACGAAGTTTAAAGAAGTTTATTTGGTGGATTATGACGGGTATAATTTAAAAAGGCTTACCAAAGACAACAGGCTGAATATTCTGCCGAAGTGGATACCGAACACCGCACAAATAATGTATACGTCTTATCTGTATAACAACCCGGATCTTTTTGTTATAGATATTTTGAAAAATAAAAGAAGAGCTTTGTCTACAATTCAAGGTTTAAATTCGCCGGCGTCGTTTTCTCTGGATAAAAAATTTTTGATTACCACGCTGTCGCGAGGCGTATATCCCAACCTGTATATACTGGATAAAAACGGCAATGTTTTAAGAAGATTAACCGAGGGAAAACACATTGATACAAGCCCGGCTTTTTCACCGAACGGCAAAGAAATAGCTTTTATTTCCGACAGGGCAGGTTATCCGCAGCTGTATATAATGGATATGGACGGTGTAAATTTAAGAAGAATTTCCACCAAGGGAAACTGTGATTCACCGTCGTGGTCGCCGCAGGGTGATAAGATAGTTTTTACAATGAAATATGACGACGATTTTGATATATTCATATATAATCTTTCCAGAAAAAGAGTAATAAGACTGACGGAAAATCAAGGCAGCAACGAAAATCCGTCGTGGTCGCAGGACGGAAGATTTATAGTTTTTTCGTCAACGCGTTCCGGCAAAAGCGAGATATATATTATGAAAATGGACGGAACCGAGACCAGAAAACTTGTTGATATGTCGGGCAATTCGTTTACTCCGTCGTGGTCGCATTCTTTGTGATACGGTGAAATATTTATTTCTGTCGGTAATCAGTTCTTTCCGCCCGTTAAATATCTAATTTTTTATGAAATTATAAAGATCTTTTAAGGTTACAAGCTTTACGTTTTCTTTTTCGGCGGTCTGTATCAAATCTTTACTGAAACCTTTCTTTGAAAACATATAAAAATAATACTTTGTTCCTTTTGCAAAAACTTGAGCATACTTTTTTAAAAGTTCCAATTCTTCCGTTCCTACAACTTTATTTATGTATTTACATGAGCTGATAATATATTCGTTTTTATCGGCAGACACCCCGACAATATCTATCTGAGCATCTTTTTTTCTTTTTTATATATGAATTTCACACTTTTCCTTAGGAAAATTTTAGGAACAGGCTTTTGAATCTATTCTTTGCGGTTAGAAAAAGCACAGCAGAGAAATTTCAAAGGCAGGATTTTTGAGAGCTTAGCTGCGGTAAAAGAAATACAGTTATGGGGGTATTTTTTATCATTTTATTAGGAAATACCCCTTGTTTTAAACCGCTGTCCTATCAGAGTATCCCATTCTTTTAACAAAAAATTTGCTAAAATAACCCCTTCTTTTAACACAAAATCCGTTAAAACAACCCTTGATTTTAACGGAAAAATAAATTATAATATATAAAAATCAATGTATAACTGAGAAAATCAATGAAAAGGGATATAGAAAAAGATTTTATAAAATGGGCTAAAGATAAAAACAGAATGCCTTTAATTATCAGGGGAGCAAGGCAAGTCGGTAAAAGTTATATTGCAGAGAACTGTCTTAAAAATTATTTTAAAAATGTAATAGTTTGCAATTTTGAATTTACTCCGGAATTAAAAAACTGTTTTGATACTCTTGATCCCGTAACAATAATAAACAAAATTCAGATATTATTAAATGTTGAAATAACAAAAGATTCTCTCTTATTTTTGGATGAAATTCAGGAATGTCCGCAAGCTATAATGTCTTTAAGATATTTTAAAGAAAAGTTACCCGAACAGGCAGTTATCTGTGCAGGCTCTCTTTTGGAATTTGCAATGAATAACGAAAATTTCTCAATGCCTGTAGGGCGGGTAAGTTTTATATATGTTCAACCTTTGTCTTTTGGTGAATTTTTAACTGCCGTCGGACAAGATAAATTAAAACAACATTTAAAGACGATTTCATTAAATAATCCGTTGGAAGAAATGTTCCATAAAAAACTGATTGAATTTTTAAAAATATATTTGGTTACGGGCGGTATGCCTGCCGTTGTTCAGAAATATATTGATACAAAAAATATAAATTCCGCATTAAACATACAAAATTATCTTCTTACAACTTACAGAAATGACTTCGGAAAATATGCCAAAACAAGTAAAAGACAGTATCTTGAAAAAGTAATGAATTTTGTTCCGAGATTTATCGGGCAGAGGGTAAAATATTCCACCATAGATCCGGAAATTCGCTCAGAATATTTAAAGGAAGCAATTTATCTCTTATCTCTTGCAGGAATAATAAAACAGAATTTTCAAACTACCGCATCCGGGCTTCCTCTGCAAAGCGAAATAAACGACAACAAATTCAAACTGAATTTTTTGGATGTGGGACTTATGCAGAATACTGCAGGGTTGTCTGCGGAAATTATCAACAACGATATAATGCAGATAAATAACGGTGCTGTGGCGGAACAGTTTGTCGGACAGGAACTGCTGGCACATTCCAATCCGAACAGAGAAAACAATTTATATTTTTGGGGAAGAGAAAAAAAAGGCAGTATGGCCGAAATTGATTTTGTTACAACATATAATGCCGATATTATCCCCGTGGAAGTAAAATCCGGAACAACCGGAACATTAAAATCTTTAAAACTTTTTATGCAGGAAAAGAAACCGAAAATTGCACTCCGTTTTTGGCAGAAGGAATTATCTTTTTACGACGGGATATTGTCAATTCCTCTTTATATGATAGAAGAAACAGAAAGGCTTTTAAAATCTTTATTTTTAAGGAAATGCTGAATAATTCTGAACGAGTAAAGATTGATAGCAGATTTTGCCTATAAAGAGGCGGAACTTCGCAGGGATAGTTGGTAACTTATCTCGAGAAAATCCAACGAATTTAGAGACAAAATATGCCTCAAGGTTTCCGTTCGGAATTAATCAGAATTTCCTTTATTAAAATCCTATAAAATCCGCGAAAAGTAAAGTTGAGGTATCGCAAAAAGTAAAGTTGAAAATCCGCAGAAAGTAAAGTTGATGATTGGAAGAATATAGGTGGAAACGGCAATGTATAGAGGTATATATGTATGTATGGAAAAGACATTGAAAAAGAAAAGAAGCGGAAACTTTTTACGGTAACCGCCTCTTTTTTTTGGATTGTTGCTATGTAGCAATCCTGTTATTTTGTTTGTAGTAAAATTTAAAAAAATATTTTGATCCTTAGTTGTTTTAAAAATTTTTAAATAAAAATATGTCAATTATTTAATTTATTTTATATTTTATTAAATTTTAATAACTGGATACTTCTTCAAATGTGTGCCCTGTTTCTATATCATACCATATTCTAAGTCCTGAATTTCCATTTTTTACCAAATCTCTGGGAATCTCAGTTACACTTTTAAAAGTTTTTTTGATATCTACCCAATCTGCACCTCTGGCATAAAATCTTGTAAAATATTTGTTGCCTCTGGCATCAATACCTAAAACTGTATCATAATTTGTCCAATAATTTGTTGAGTTAGAAACACAAAAATTTCCGTACTCGCTAAAATAAGCCTTTTGAGCAGTAAGAATAGTTCCAAGTAAAGCATATCCCTCTGCTAATTTAGCTTTATCAACATAATTTCTGTAAATCGGAACACTGACAACCGACAAAATAATGACGATAGCGATTACAATTACCAATTCTACAAGAGTGAAACCGACATTACAAAACCTTTTCTTAAATTTCAATGATTTTTTCATAGTTTTTCTCCTTTACTTT
>CAJOOL010000129.1 GCA_905236115.1 uncultured Endomicrobiia bacterium | reverse complement strand
CGCGATAAATTGCCCGGTATCCCTGCGAAGTTCCGCCTCTTTATAGGCAAAATCTGCTTCGGGCTTTGCTCATTCATAATTAATCAGCGTTTCCTTTATATATTTTTTGACAAGAGAATGTATTGTTTTTTCTTCCGTAAGTTGGTATAATCTGGGGAGTTTAGGAAACGCTGAATAATTCTTAAGAACTAAAACCGCAAGGCATAGTTTGTTCATTTAGAATTATTCAGCAGTTCCGTTAGAAAAAATTTATTTTTTAGAGGTGCAAAGATGGAAAAGTTGGAAGAAAACAAAATTGTCATTTATAAGACCGAAAACGGTGAAACGGAAATAGACGTAAAAATGCAAGAGGAAACAATATGGCTATCACTTGATCAAATGGCAAATTTGTTTCAAAGAGATAAGTCTACTATTTCAAGACATATCAAAAATATATTTAATGAGGGAGAATTGAAGCAAAATTCAGTTGTTGCAAATTTTGCAACAACTGCCAGTGACGGAAAAACTTATCAGGTAGATTTCTACAATCTTGATGCCATAATCTCGGTAGGCTACAGAGTAAATTCTTCAAAAGCCACTCAGTTCCGTATCTGGGCTACTAAAACATTGAAAAAATATCTCACTGACGGTTATGTTATCAACAAAAATATTTTGGAACAGCAGAAAAATAAATTATTGGCACTTCAACAAACGGTAGATTTGCTGAACAGAAGTCTGCTTAACCAAGCAGAAACTTTAAAACAGGCACAGGATATAAGCAATATTTTGACTGATTTTGTTAAAGGTTTGAATTTGCTTGACGATTATGACCACCAACAGCTGGATAAAAAAGGAATTTCCGAGCAGAAAGTAGTAAAAATAGAAATGCAGGATTTTCTACAGGTAATAGATAAAATGAAAGGTGATTTTGCCAGTGATGTTTTTGCCGTGCCGAAAGATAAAAGTTTTGAAAGTTCGGTTAATCAGATATATCAAACTTTCGGCGGGCAGGAGTTGTATCCGACGCTTGAAGAAAAAGCTGCAATTTTACTGTATCTTCTTGTAAAAAATCACAGTTTTGTTGATGGGAATAAGCGTATAGCCGCAAGTTGTTTTCTGTATTTTTTGGATAGAAATAAAATTCTTTACAATAAAAATGAACATCCTGTTATTGATAGTGCGGCATTATTTGCACTGACACTGCTTATTGCGGAAAGTAATCCGAAAGATAAAGATGTTGTTATACAGATTATAATAAGTATCTTGAACAGAAAATAATGTTTCACGTGAAACAGGAAAGGCGGAGCTTTTATTATTATCCCCGCCTTTGTTGAGAGAACACTAGAGAACACTGAATAATTATGAAAGAGCAAAGATTTAGGGAAAAAGAATTATTCAGCATTTCCTAAAATAAATAGTCTGAATTTTAAATATTATTGCCAATCATTTACATTCATTTGTCCATCATAATCAATAATTCTATTGCCTAATGTAATGTTATATTGTAATAGCAAACAAACATTTCCATCTTTTCTTAAATCTTTAGGTGTATATACTAATGCATTAAAATAATACTTTGCCAGAGTTGTATCGCCTGAACCTACACGGAATTCGGTAAAATATTTATTACCTCTGGCATCTATTCCTAAGATAGTCTCATAATCAGTATAATAATTATTTCCTGAACTTGCACTACTGTGAATAGCTCCTAAAAAATTCCCATACTCGCTGTAATAGGCTTTCTGAGCTGAAAGAATTGCTCCCAGTAGTGCATATCCCTCAGCAATTTTGGATTTGTCCACGTAGCCGCGATAAATTGGCACACTTATTACCGATAGAATAATCACAATTGCGATTACGATTACCAGTTCCACCAACGTGAAACCGCACAGTCTGTCATGCCAGAATGTTTCACGTGCAACAACTGTCGGGCATCCCGTCGTTTTTCCTTTTCCATAATTCAATTCTACACATTCATTTTCCCGTTTTGTCTTTTTCATGATTTTCTCCTTTTTCTTTTAAGCAAAGATTTTTGTTTTCTTAGGCGGAAACTTTATTTTTCCCGCCTTACAGTTTTATACAATAATCTTTGCTTTTAAAGAACTTTAATTTTTTTTGTTTTTGAAATTTCAAAAGGATTGTTTTGTGAAAAGTTTTTCAGCAGTGATTTTTGAGGATAAAAATAAAACGGCTGATTTATTCTGTGAGGTTATGAACGCACACAAACAAAACAGCCGCGATTCAATAACCCGCAACGGGGTTAATGAATACTTGGAATAAGCAACTGAGGTAATTAGTCTCAATTAAATATTCCTTAAACGAACTGTTTTTGGTTCATAACCTCTTTTGCTTTTGCAAAAGCGTGTCCTTTCGGACTCCAAAAACATTATTATTAAGTTTAACACATTAATTATACCATAAAATTCAGCATTTGACAAGGCATTTCTGTCTGTGCGTGTCCTATATCACTGTGTGTTATGTTGTTGTTGAAAAAATTTCAAATTTTAGATATAATACAGGTATGAAGGAAACGCTGATTAATTCTCAAAAGGAAATATTGAGGCATATTTTGCTCATTCAGAAGTAATCAGCATTTCCTAAATTGTAATTTAAAATTTAATGTCAAATGGAAAATCAAAAAAAAGGTATATTAACAAATATAAAAATAAAAGGTTTTAAGTCTATAAAAGAAATGGATTTAGATTTAAAACCTTTAAATATTATTATCGGACAGAATGGTGCCGGTAAAAGTAATTTTATAAGTATTTTTAAAATTTTACATAAAATTGTAAATAAAGAATTTCAGTTATATATTAAGAAAAATGGCGGTGCTGAACATTTTCTGCATTTTGGAAGCAAAGTTACTGAAAATATTAATATTAATATTAATTTTGCTGATAATAATGTTTATAAAGTTTCTTTAGTTCCAAGCATTTCAGACACATTTATTTTAAATAATGAAACTACAGGATTAAAAGAAAGTTTAAATATTTTATCTGAAAGCGAAAATGAAAGCAAACTTGAAGATAAACAATATGTAAAGAAATATTTAGAAGGTTTAAGAGTTTATCATTTTCATGATGTCGGTGATAATGCTCCGATAAAGAAGACATGTTCCGTTTATAATAATATTTTTTTACAATCTCAAGCAGAAAATTTACCTGCAATGCTTTATCATTTTAAAAAAAATTATCAGATAGAATATAATAAAGTAATATCAGTAATAAAAATGGTTGCACCGTTTTTTCAGGATTTTATATTGGAACCTGAAGATAAAAATATAATATTAAGATGGAAACATACAGGTTATGATAAAGTTTTTGATGTTTATGATTTGTCCGACGGAACTTTAAGGTTTATTGCTTTAGCAACACTTCTTTTACAGCCCGACAGTTTTATTCCCAATACTGTTTTAATAGATGAACCCGAAATAGGGTTACATCCCTATGCTTTAAAAATTCTTGCTGAACTTTTTCAAAGTGTTGCAAAAAAAGGCAAACAGATTATTGCAACTTCTCAGTCTATAGAATTTATCAATGAATTTATCTGTAAAGATATAATAGTTGCCGATAGAAAAAACGAAACTTCTTATTTCAAACGATTAGAAGAGAAAGAAGTAAAACAGTGGTTGGAAGAATTTTCTATTGGTGATATTTGGGGTAAAAATATTATAGGCGGAACTCCAAATGATTACTAATTTTAATGAATTTACCAATATAGGTGTAATTTGTGAGGGGCAAACAGAAATTAATTTTATAAAAGTATTAAATAAAAAATACTTTAATATTAAAAATATATCCTTAAAACCTGTTTCTTTAGGCGGCAATGTTTCTATTGAAAGAGTTGTAAATTTTGCTTCTAAACTTGATTTTAATATAATAACAACATTTATAGATTTTTATGGATTTAAAAATAAAAACCAAAAAAATGTTGAAGATATTGAAAAAAAATTAAAAGAACAATTTAATAAAATTAATTCAAATAAGAATAAAATTTTTATTCCATATTTGCAATTGCACGAAACTGAAGCTTTATGGTTTAGCAGTATTGATACCATAATAAAAGTTAAAAATGCAGATGAAAAACAAAAAATATCTTTGAAAGAGATAGAAAAAAATTATAAAACCCCTGAAGATATCAATGACAGCTATGAAACGGCACCTTCAAAAAGATTAGAAAAAATTTTTCCTGATTATGCAAAAATAATAGACGGTAACGCAATTTTTAACAATACGTCTTTAGCTTTAATCAAAGAAAAATGTCCCCGCTTCAACAATTGGCTAACCGAAATAGAACAAATAACAAAAAAATAAAGTATAACAATTTTTATAATAGGAATAAATCTATTGAAAATTTTTGATATATTATAAATTCTGTTTCACGTGAAACAATTCCTCAAACCTCAAATTTCTTCTTTACCTCTTCTTTAAAATTTTGTATAATCAAAATTTCATTATACTGGTGTGCTTTTCGATGTATTTTTAAGTCATATTTTTAAGTGTATTAAGGTGGTATTTTTTTAAAGTTTTTAAACTTTTAAAATTTTTTAGAAATCTATTAAAAATTCCTCAAAATACTCTAATAAGAAGAAAAAATTAAGGAGAAAATATGTTAAAAAAAGTCCTTCTTGCAGTCTTTATTATCATTTTGGTGGCGTATATTGCAGTGTCGGCGGTAATATATTATAAGTATTACAGAAACATCCGCGACCCTTATTCATTTTTTAAAGGGGAAAAAGTTTCCATAGTATTTTTCCCGAAAGACATAAAACATATTATCAATTTCAACAAATACGATACCGACTATACAAAACACAGCACGTATAAGCCTCGTTCGCAAAAGTATAAAAACGTTTTGGATGAAGCCATGAAATACAGACAGGAAAATAATATAAATTTATAAGAGGAATATCACATCCTTGAGGATAAAAAATGAACAAAAAAACATTAAAAACCATAGTATACGCATTGTTGCTGCTTTTGGCGGCAGATTTTTTTATAGGATATTGGTTCTATAATAAGTATTACAGGTATGCCAAGAGCGTGGACGAATATCTTAAGCGGGAAAATATCGCCGTCGTAAAAACTCCCAAGCTGAAGCTGAACAAAAAAACAATCTATTTCAGAAAACATTATGAAAATATAGAACATACTGCTCTGTCGGACAGATTTGTTTCTTTTGACGATAAGAAGAATAACAAAAAATATTTTACACAAGACGATAATATGGGCAGCTGGGATATAAGCGGCTGGAAAGATATTGAGAAAATCTATACAAGCGGGATAGCGGTTTTCGGTTTGAAAGCCGACGGCACAGTTGTGGCCGCAGGGAAAAATAACCGCGGTCAGCTGGATATAAATGACTGGACTGATATTACGGATATGGCAGTCAGCGGCGGGCATACTATCGGCATCAAGACGGACGGAACGGTCATCGCTGCAGGCAGTAAGGGCTTCGGCAAATGCGATGTTCAAGACTGGCAGAATATAAAGAAAGTGTCCGTCAGCAATTTTCATACCGTCGGGTTGACCAATGACGGCACGGTGGTTGCAACGGGGAATAACGGTTACGGTCAGTGTAACGTCGGTGATTGGCAGGATATTATGGATATTGCCGCAGGCAGTAAAGGAATGAACAATACCGATATTATGGATGTACTTGATGAGCTTCGTTTGGCACATACTATCGGTTTAAAAGCCGACGGAACCGTTGTGGCGGTCGGCAGCAATACTTACGGTCAATGCAACGTCGGTGGCTGGCAGGATATTACCGCAATTGCCGCGGGGAATTTTCATACCGTCGGGTTAAAAAGTGACGGAACCGTAGTTGCAACAGGCGATAATACTTATGGCCAGTGTGATGTTTATGCTTGGAAAGATGTGGTTAAAATTTTTGCAAGCGATACTATTACTGTCGGTTTAAAAAATGACGGCACGATACTTTATGCAGGTTTGGATAAATTGATTGAAGAAGAACAGGCCAAAATCAATAAAACCGAACAAGCAAGTAAAGAAACCAAAAAATCCGAAACAAACAATGCGAAAAAATTTGAGCTGAAAGTGAAGAATTATAATTCTTCCGATTGGAAAGATATTACCGACGTTTCTGTTTCAAACGGTCATATTATAGGACTTAAGAATGACGGCACGGTGGTTTCTGCCGGCGATAATACCTACGGCCGGTGCGATGTTGCCGGCTGGAAAGATATTTCGGCGGTGTATACCGGCAGTCAGTATACCGTCGGGCTGAAAAATGACGGCACGGCAGTAGTAACGACAGCAGAATAGTTGAAGAACTGAAAGGCTGAAGAGTTGCCGTTCATTACCGTTAGTAGTTAATTCTAAATTGTAAATTATAAATTACCGTGTAGTCTGTCATCCCCGAATGCTTCTGTCGGGGATCTCGCAGTTTCCGTTGATTATACATTGTACATTAAAATAGAGGATAAATATGAGTAAAGTAATCGCCATTGCCAACCAAAAAGGCGGCGTGGGCAAAACCACAACCGCTATTAATCTTGCTGCAAGTTTGGCATATTTGGGTCAGGAATGCCTGCTGATAGATATGGATCCGCAGAGCAATACCACCAGCGGGCTGGGCATAGACCAAACAGGCATCACCAAAACAATATACAATACCCTTATAGACGAAGTTCCCCTTGAAGATATTTTGAAAACCACCGCCATGGACTGGCTGGATATCGCCCCTGCCAGTATGGACCTTAGCGGTGCGGAAATTGAGCTTGTCAATATGCCCGAACGCGAAAAACGCTTAAAAATGGCTCTTGAAAAATTTCAAAAAGTTTATAAATATATCATTATAGATTGTCCTCCGTCGCTGGGGCTTCTTACCATCAACGCTCTTGTTGCGGCCGATACAGTTCTTATTCCTATGCAGTGCGAATTTTTCGCTCTTCAGGGACTGGGACAGCTGTCAAAGACGATATTTACTTTAATGCAGACATATCATTTGGATTTGGAAGGTGTTTTGTTCACAATGTTTGATAACAGAACCAATCTTTCCCGGCAGGTTGTTGACGAAGTTGTAAAGTTTTTCGGCGATAAAGTTTATACTACCAAAATCCCTCGCACGGTCAAACTTGCGGAAGCCCCCAGTTTCGGCAAACCGATAATTTTATACGATAAACACTGCAGCGGCACCAAGGCCTATCTGGACTTCGCCACCGAATTCTTGAAGAAACAGAAAACGACTGTAGAATAGTTGGAAAGTTGAATGGTTGAATAGTTGAAAAGTTGAAAATAAATATTTTCGCAGGAGAAATAATGGAAAAAGAAACAGAAAAAAGAACAGAAAAAGCAAGAAAAATTTTACTCACACTAATTTGTATCATACTTTTGGCAATCATTTCGGCGTTCGTGTTCGGATATTTTAAATATTTTAAAAATATCAAACCGATTGATTCTTATTTCGGCGGCGAAGAAGTGGCCTTAAGAATTTTCCCGGAAGACATCCCCGAGAAATTCCGCAATGCAGAGTTTTCTTATCTGGACGATAAATTCGTCAATTTTAAAATCAAAGACGGCAAAAATATCGTCAGCAAACCGGATTTTATCGGCAGCTGGAACACCGATAATTTCAAAAACGTAACAAAAATTTTCGTTACCGGTGCCAATATGTTCGGTCTTAAAAATGATGGTACCGTTGTTGCCGCAGGGAAAAATAACCGCGGTCAGTGCGAAGTTCAAAATTGGCAAAATATTATAGATATCGCCGCAAGCGGCAGACATACCGTCGGCTTAAAAAATGACGGCACGGTCGTCGCCGCAGGCAGCACGGGCTTCGGCAAATGTGAGGTATCCGATTGGCACGACATCACGGCCGTTGCGGTCAGCCCTTACCATACTGTCGGTCTCAAAAATGACGGCACCGTCATAGCAGTTGGCAATAACGATTTCGGTCAGTGCGATGTTTCCGAATGGAAAGATATTATAAAAATCGTGGCAGGCACACGCCACACCGTCGGGCTCAAAAGCGACGGCACTATGGTTGCAACAGGCGACAATTCTTTAAGGCAGTGCAACGTCCACACGTGGGATAACGTAAAGGATATTTTCGCCGGCGATATTCACACCGTTGCTTTAAGGACGGACGGCAAGCTCTACGCCTGCGGCGGGCATTACGGCAAAATGTGCAGTGTTT
>CAJOOL010000128.1 GCA_905236115.1 uncultured Endomicrobiia bacterium | reverse complement strand
TAAAATAGTATTTTAAAAAAAAATTTTGTATAATAGCAAACAATAGTATATGTAAGTTCGGATAAATATTTTTTACAGGAGCAAATGGAATGGAAAACAATGAAACAAAGTCTTGTGTTGTAAGAGATGAGTTGCTGCCGAAAGCAAAAGTGTTTTTTACTTCAAAGACATTTTTGGTAATTGCAGCTTGTGTAGTATGCTTTTTTGTGGGATTTTTTATAGGTAATGCAGCCGGTAAATCTTCTCAAAGAAAAGCCGATGCCGCCATTATTGCAGCGGCAAGAGCTCAGGCAAGACCAAGACCTGTTGTTACAGGCAGAAGACCGGTAGTAAGACGTAGTGCTGCTACGGTAAGACCTGTAGTAAGACAGAGTCAGAACAGACCTGTTGTAAGAACTTCAACCGCTAATGCGGCAAGAAAAACAACTGCAACAACATCTGCAACTACAAGAAGATAATTCTTTATAATTTATTATCATCCCGGAATATAGGAAATGCTGATTGATTATGAATGAGCAAAGCCCGAAGCAGATTTTGCCTATAAAGAGGCGGAGTTTCGCAGGGGTAGTTGGTAACATATCTCAAGAAACTCCAACGAATTTAGAGGCAAAATATGCCTCAAGATTCCCGTTCAGAATTATCCAGCATTTCCTTTATGCTTAACAGAACACAGATTTGTTTCCGGCGTTGTTCCGGGATGTTGTTATAAAATATTTTATTGTTCGGTTTATAGATTTCAATATTATGAATTACAGACTTTTTTCGGATTGTAAAAATTTTCCTTTGGACAGGCCGTGTTTTTATCAGAAAAATAAAAATGCCGTTTGTTCTGCATGTAATAAATATATTTCCGTAAACAAAAAAGAAAAACAGACAGAAATTTTAATCGTAAAACTCGGTGCAATGGGCGATGTTTTACGCACTACTTTTATTTTGGAAGGATTAAAAGAAAAATATAAAAATTCTTCAATATCATGGTTGGCAGATAAGAAAAATGCCGATGTTTTAAACGGTAACAAATACATAAGCGAAATAATTGTAAATGATAATAAAGTTTTTGAAAAATTAGTTTCCGTAAAATATGATATTGTTATAAATTTGGATTTGTCTCCGGAAAGTTTATCTTTTACAAAAGCTGCTTTTTCAAAAAAAATTATCGGTTATTATCTTGATAAAAACAGAAAAATTATCGGCTCAAACGACTATGCAAAAAAGTGGCTTTTGACAAGTGCTTACGACAATTTAAAGAAAGAGAATCAAAATACTTATCAATATTGGATGTCAAAAATCTGCGAATTGAAAAGAGATAATTATGAGATAATTGTTCCGATATCAAAGCAGGCTTTATTTAAAGCTCAAAAATTAAAAAATTCTCTAAACTTAAACAATTCAAAAGTTATCGGCATCAATCCCGGTGCGGGAAAACGCTGGATAATGAAAAAATGGAGAATAGAAAAATATATAAAACTTATACAAATTCTTTCTCTTAAAGGACATAAAGTTCTGCTCTTGGGCGGAAAAGACGACGAAGATGAAATTAACCTTATACTTAAACAAAAAATAAAAAATGTTTTTTCTTCAGGAACTGATAATTCCGTGCAGGAATTTTTTGCAATGGTGAAGTTATGCGATGTTGTTGTCTGCGGTGATACTATGGCAATGCACGCAGCATTGGGACTGAAGAAAAATGTTGTTGCGATTTTCGGTCCGACATCTTACAATGAAATTGAAATGTATGACAGAGGAACGAAAGTAGTTTCTATGGAATGTAACTGTTGTTATCTGCCTGACTGCAGCAAAAAAATAAAATGTATGGATAAAGTTTCCGTAGAAAATGTTCTTGAAGCACTGGAAACCTATATTTTTTAGAGGTAAAAATGAGTGTAATTAACACCGAATTCTTTCAAAAATGTATTGAAACTTTAAAGAAATCTTACGATATGTTAAAAAGTTGTAATGAAGGTTCTGTTGATTATGAACTGTACAGGAATTCTTTAGTTAAAAGTTTTGAAATGTGTTTGGAACAGAGCGGCAAACTTCTGCGTAAAAAACTGTATCCTTATTTTTCAGGGAAAAAAGAAGTTGATATGTTGTCTTTTAAAGATTTGTTCAGATGGGCACATAAAAAATCTCTTTTGGAAGAACAGGAAGTTGAAAGATGGTTTCATTACAGAGATAACAGGAATAATACAGCTCACGATTACGGTGTGGAGTTTGCTCAAGAAACACTTGCTTTAATTGACGATTTTATAAACGATGCGGAAAATTTAGAAAAAGTTATAGCTGTGGATTCTGCAAATGAATAAACTTTTTTTGGAAGAAAAACATTTAAAAATTTTAACGGAAATTTTTGATAAATACTGTCCGAATGCTACCGTTATAGCCTATGGCAGCAGAATAAAAAATGAGGCTCATTCCGGCAGCGATTTGGATTTGGCGATAATTGATTTTGACGAAGAAGAGGAAGAATATTCTCTTTTTGATATCAGGCAGGCGATACACGACAGCAATATTCCTTTTCTGGTAGATATTTTTATTTTGAACACTTTACCGGAATCCTTTCAAAAAGAAATAAACAAAAACAATATAGTTATTTATTAGAAATCACAAAGCGGTTTTTGCAATAAATTTTCAGCTTTTCGGCTGAAAAAATGCAATAGGAGACTTTATGGATACTTTGGCGGTGGTTTGTACTTATAATGAAGCAACAAATATAAAAAAAGTAATAGATGATATTTTAAGCTGTGGTCTTAATGATATTGAGGTTTTGATTGCAGACGACTGTTCGCCCGACGGAACATATAAGATTGTTGAAGAAATGACAAAAGAAAATCCGAAAGTTCATCTTCTTTTAAGAAAAGAAAAAAGAGGAAGAGGATATGCAGGTATAGATGCCTTTAAGTGGGGCTTGGAACACGGTGCAAAATATATAGTTGAGCTTGACGGCGACGGCTCTCATAACCCTAAATATATAAAAAATTTCAGAGAATTAATAGAGACCTGTGATGTTGTTATCGGTTC
>CAJOOL010000127.1 GCA_905236115.1 uncultured Endomicrobiia bacterium | reverse complement strand
TCCAATTCTTTAGGTTCGGTAATGACAAAAGATAATTTTGTTATTTATGATTTTGCTTCCGGCAAGGAAAAATATTATACATGGAACAAAGATAAAAATAAATCAAGACAGATTGTTCCGGCAGAAAAAAATGCCGAACATTCAAAAATGGTAAAACATTATAAATCAAGCGTAGCAATAGCATACTATATGCTGACGAATGAAAGAGGTATGATAAAATGAAAATTTTGGTGACGGGCGGGGCAGGTTTTATCGGTTCAAACATTGTTGATGAACTTATTGCAAAAAAACATAAAGTTGCAATAGTAGATAATCTTGCAACGGGAAATATAAAAAATGTAAATAAAAAAGCAAAATTTTATGAAGTTTCCGTTTGCGATAAAGAAAAAATTGATGAGATTTTTAAGAAAGAAAAATTTGATGTCGTTATACATCATGCGGCACAGCTGGATGTGCGCAAATCCGTTGCAGACCCATGTTTTGATGCGGATGTAAATATTAAAGGTGCTTTAAATATTCTTGAGGCGTGCAAAAATACGAAAGTGAAAAAGATTATTTTTGCATCTTCCGGCGGAACAATTTACGGCGAGTGCGGCAGCAAAGCTCCCGACGAAAAATCTTACGAAAATCCTCTTTCGCCTTACGGAGTAGCCAAACTTTCCGTGGAACATTATATTAAATGTTATGCTTCTTTATACGGATTAAAATATACGATATTGAGATATGCCAATGTCTACGGTCCCAGGCAGGACGTCAACGGCGAGGCAGGTGTTGTTGCAATATTTATAGGCAGAATGACGGCAAATAACGACGTATTTATTTTCGGCGACGGTAAACAGCTGAGGGATTATGTTTTTGTTAAAGATGTTGTTGCCGCAAATGTAAAGGCATTAACAAAAGCAAACAATGAAGTTGTAAATATCGGAACGCAGAAAACTTTCTCGGTAAATGATTTGTTTAAAGCTCTTGCCAAAATTACCGGATATGAAAAGAAAGCAATTTATAAGCCTAAAAGAAACGGTGAATTGTTAAAAAGCGTTTTAAATATTTCCAAAGCTAAAAAAGTTTTAGACTGGCAGCCGAAAGTAAAAATCAACAACGGCTTAAAAGAAACCGTGGAATATTTTAATAAAATCATAAACTGATTTTTGGATAGATTGAAAACGACAGTAACGGCAATTTGTAATTTGGAATTTATAATTTATAATTGAAAGCAGAATGGGAAAAAATCTCACTCTGCTTTCGTTTGTTAGGATTAACGCTATGAATTAATCCTTTGCTTTAAGGATTACTTTCTTTAATAGTTGCTCCTGTGTCTGTAAAATAATACACTCTTAATCTATCTTTAGTGCTATCTCCTAAATCTGCTGGTTTATATACATCAGCATGAAAATATGTGACACTACTATTATCCCCTCCTGCAATAAAGTAAGTAAAATATTTATTACCTCTTGCATCTATGCCTAAGACAGTATTATAGTTTGTAGCATATCCGCCGTTTGCTCTCCGAAGAAAATTTCCATATTCACTGTAATATGCTTTTTGTGCAGAAATAATTGCTCCCATTAAAGCATACCCCTCAGACCATTTTGCTTTATCAACATACCCTCTGTAAATTGGAACAGAAATCACCGATAAAATAATCACAATTGCAATAACAATAACCAACTCTACCAAAGTGAAACCGGAACGACGAGGAATAGAGGTATTGAGGTATGGAGGTATAGAAACGGCTTTGTCTTTGCTTTTTCCATACATCCGGTCTTGCATACGTCTATACATCTGTTTTAGCTTTTTCATAGTTTTTCTCCTTTTGTTTTTTATTTTTGTGTTTATCACCGGCTAAGCTGCGGCATAGCAGCGTCCCGGTGCATACTCTTTTTGTAGTTTGTCGTTTGCCGTTTTCAACTCTTCAACTGTTCAACTATTCAACCTATACAAAAATGCTCCGCATTTTGATATAATCGCCGAGAAGATAATTAACTCGCTCAAAAGTATTTATCTTTTTTTCAAGCTAATGCTATGCTTTGGTGAGATTTTAAAGATTTTTTGATTTAAAGAACGACCGGAAATATTTTATCGGAATGTTTTTTAGTATATTCCTCTTTCTTCCGCTCTTACAACCGTCAAATCTTCTAATCTACCAAATCAGCCCGCTCGGCCGTGAAAAAATTATAATATTTAAGTCCAATATGGAATATTTTATAATTATATATTATTAATTATAAACTATTTTTAAATTTTTGTCAACTCTTTTTTGCAGGTTTGGAGATTTAAGTATGAAAAATCAAAAAATTAAAGATTTGTCTTTAAAAGTTTCAATACTTTTAAAAGAAAAAGGATTGACACAAACTAAATTGGCTGACAGAATAGGTATTACACAGGCCGCATTGAGTAAAATTTTATCCGGTAAAAATTCAATAAAATTAACGACCGTTCAAAATATAGCAAAAGCTCTGGATGTTTCTGCAGAATATTTAATAAACGATAAAAATAATAAAAACATTTCCGATAATGCACGGCAAAAAGAAAATGATGTGAACGTTAATCTGATAATAAAATTGGTTGAGAAAAACAGTAAATTAATAGATGAACAAAATAAAGTGATTGAAGAAATGAAAAAATCTTTTGAAGAAAAAATGAAAAGATATAAAGCTGAAAATGTTTTGATGAGTAAAGAAATAAAAATTTTAAAAAAAGAAACCGACAGCTTAAAAAAGAATTTTCACGGTTAAGAAAATAAGGATTAATGCTAAAAGATTAAATACGTGAAACAGTTTTTATCTTTAAGCTTATTATAATATTTTTTTTAATATTTAATTTTAAAAAGATATTTGACAAAAAAGCGGAATGCTTTTATCGGTTTGTTAAAAATATCAGGACATAATTGAAAAAATACAAATTTATTTAATCCGCATTTTTTTAAAAAATTTTTATAAAGTCCGCAGTCTTTTCTTATCGTATCAACAGGCGTTCCGCCGTTAATAATCCACAGTTCATAATATTTATACCACTCGTCAAAATAATAATAATTCCAAAATTTCCTGTTCCCCGTGGAATGAATAATCGCGGCTTTATTTAAAAATGTTCTTGATAATGAAGCTGGAGTATTGTAGATATTTTCCAAATTTGTCGGTGCAAGTTTAAAATATTGTATTGCATAATTTATAATTGCTTGGTCGGGCAGATATAAATATTCGGCATACTTAGCCGTGGTTTGATAACAGAAATCGGTTATTTGTTTGAAATCAATTTTCAGTTTGCTATTTAAAATAAAAAATCCGGAATTGAACATTTTTTCTTCAAGGTTGTAACTCCCGATTGGTTTTGAAAAAGCCTGCACGTTTGTTTTTTCTTTTATCAAACCTATGCCTGTATTTTCTATCAAATCAAAAACAGGCAACAATTCTTTTTGAACCAGAATGTCGCTGTCAAGATAAATAACTTTTTCATAATTATTAAGCAAGCCGAAACATTCATATCTTGCAAAACTTGCCGTTGAAAAATTTTTAATTGCATTGGTTTCTTTTATCTCCAAAGGGAATTTATAATCAATAATTTTTATGTTGTCAAGTTTGCTCAGTGTCTTTTTATCTTCGGCAGAAACGTTGTTTGTGTAGATTATAATATCGGATTGTTTTGCCAGCAAAGGCGAATTTTTTATGAGAGAATAAATTGAAACATAAAGGCAAAAAGCATAGCTACCGTTTATCGCAAAAACTACCGCCGTTTTTTTGTTTGCGTTATTCATTATTAGTCAACCCTCATAATATAACATAATGTGTAATACGGAGGCATATTTTCATGAGGTTGGTTTCCGCCTGCAGGCAATATTGAGAAAGGAGTTCTTCCCGAACCTGAAGTGTTTATGTCTCCTCCACCGCTGCCGCCGCCTCCGCCGCCGAATGTTCTGCTTATTTCGTGGCTGTGGCTGGGCATTTCATCAACGGTGAGGGTGTGGGTTTCTTCACCGCCGGTGTTTCCGACAGAATATTTCACTCCGGTTTCTTCCACCGCTCCCAAAACAAATCTTCCTCTTAAGTCCGGGGTTCCGTTCTGCCCGTTGCACAATGCCCATCCCTCAGGGATGTCGTTTGCCGACCCCGACCAGATTATTATCCCGCCTTTGGGCACC
>CAJOOL010000126.1 GCA_905236115.1 uncultured Endomicrobiia bacterium | reverse complement strand
CGTCTTAACGCACAAATCAACTACCGAAGAAGTGTTTATTAACGGGCTGTTCAATATCTGATAGTCCAAAGTATATTCCATGGAATAACTTTTGCAAATTCCCTCAAGCCTGTTAATCATTTCCTGCTTTATAAATTCTCTTGTTGCCGAACTGAAAGTTCTGATCGTTCCGACTATCGTTACTTTATCTGCTATGATATTATACTGCGTGCCGCCATCAATTTTGCCGACGGTAACTACTGCCGGTTCTACGGGATTAATTCTTCTGGAAACGATGGTCTGCAAACTTGTTATAAACTGGCTTGCGGCAACAATGGGATCTTTTGATAAATGCGGATATGCACCGTGCCCCAAAAGACCCTTGATTTCTATAACGAATTTATCAACACCGGCCATCATTGCACCGTATTTTAATGCAACTTTCCCCGTCTTTACCCACGGGCTTACGTGAACGCCAAAAATACAATCCACTTTATTTTTTGATAACACTCCGTTTTTTATCATTCCTTTTGAACCGCCTGCAGTTTCTTCGTCAAGCTGAAAAGTAAATTGAATTTTCCCGGAAAAATCTTCGGTTCTTTTTGCAAGGAGCATTGCCGCACCGAGAAGAATGGTAGTGTTGCCATCGTGTCCGCAGGCGTGCATTACTCCGGGATTTTGTGATTTGTAAGAATGATTATTTTTTTCCTGTATGGGAAGTGCATCAAGGTCTGCACGTAAAGCTATGGTTTTTGTTTTTGCCGAAGATTTTTTCTTCCCCTCAAGTATTCCTATTACGCCCGTTTTGCAAAGTCTGTAGGTTTTTATGCCGTTTTCTTTTAATATTTTTTCAACAAAATCGGCTGTCTGAAACTCCTTATTGCTCAGTTCCGGATTTTTGTGAATTGTGCGGCGAATATTTCTCAGTTTTGTTAATAAGTTCATAAATACCTCTTTAAACGACAATTTATAATTTATAATTTACAGTTGAAAAGTTTATTTTTCTTCCGAAAACCTTTCAACTTTTCAACTCTTCAACTTCTTTCACCGCTTTCGGCAGATTTAAAATAATATCACTTGCGGTCATACAGGTTTGCGTTTTTTCTTCGGCGGCAAAATCTCCAGCCAATCCGTGCATATAAACCGCCGCTGAAACTTTTTTTAACAAATTTTTTTCTTTGTTGCATACTACAGCCGAAATTATTCCCGTTAAAACGTCACCGCTTCCGGCTGTGGCCATACCCGGGTTTCCTGTATTATTTACATAAATATCTTTCCCGTCAGAAACAACCGTTTTGTGTCCTTTTAAAACGCAAATAATATTGTTATTTTCGGCAAAAGTTTTTGTTATTTCTTTTCTGTAATTTTTGTCGTTTTTATATTCATATCCGGAAATTCTTTCAAACTCTTTCGGATGAGGCGTAATGATAATTTTGGCTTTGGAATTTTTAAATTCTTTTATTGTATGATTTTTTTGTATTTTCTCAAGAGAGTTTAGTCCGTCAGCATCAATCGTAACAAAAATATCAAAATTTTTTATTATTTCAAAAATTAAATTTCTTATAAAAATTTTTTCTTTCAGTCCCGTTCCGCAGCCGACGGCAATGGTTGATATTTTTCTTTCTTTGATAAAATCCAAAATTTTATTATGTGCGTTTTCTGTAAGACTGTTGTTTTTTTCTTCAAGAGGAAGAAGCATAATTTCAGACTTGATATTTGCACAGACTCCTGTGTATGCGGACTGAGGGAATGCGAAAGTTACAAGCCCCGCACCTGAAGTGATGGCGGCATTGGCACACAGAACACCCGCCCCCGGCATATTGTAAGAACCTGCAACAACAAGAATATGTCCGAAATCGTTTTTGTAACTTGTTTTATCACGATTAAAAATTTTTTTAAAATCTTTTATATTCATAAATGACACCGCTACACGGTTAAGATCGCAACAGCGACAACGGTACTTTGGCTGTGCGAAAACGACACTTCAATATTTTTTGCTTTTTTATTTTTTATGTAAACTTCCGGTTTGCCCGACAAAGAATTTTTAAAAGAAATATCGGTTATAAGAATTTTTTTGTATTCGGCGGTTCCGTTTATTGCTTTCCAAACTGCCTCTTTTCCTGCAAACCGCACAGCAAAATGCTGCACCTGCACGGAAAAATTTTTTGACGAGCAGTATTCAATCTCATCTTTGCTGAAAATTCTTTCAATAAATTTTTTATCTTTTATTAATTTTTTAAATCTGCCGATTTCTTCAATATCTATGCCGATACTCATTTTTATCTCCGATAAAAAAGGAAATGCCGTTTAGGAAACATTGAATAATTCTGAACAGAAACCGCAAGGCTTTTTGCCTCTAAATTCGTTGGAACTTCTCGCGATAAATTG
>CAJOOL010000125.1 GCA_905236115.1 uncultured Endomicrobiia bacterium | reverse complement strand
TTAGACAATTAAAAAAAGATAACATCATAGAAAGAATTGGCAGTAGAAAAGTTGGTTACTGGAAAATTAATAAAATAATGAAGTAATGAAAAAGACGATATAAAAAAATTGAAAGAAGAAAACAAGAGATTAAAAAAAGAGCTGGAAATAAGAGACGAACTAATAGAACTGCTGAAAAGCAAAAAAGCAGAAAAAAAATAAACCGGCCAAATTATTTAAAGATTTCCTTACTTATAATTTGGGATTTCATCCTAAAAATTCTTTCCTTAATAAAAAAAAAACAGCTCCGTATATTGAATGTAATTTGAAGCCTAAATCAGAACATTAAGTATTTGTTTATATCTTACTTATATAGTCCAGCGACTTTATCTTAAAGTGTCCGTTTTTCCAGTTGATTACCACGCCCTCGCCGTCTTCCGCCGGAGCATTCGTATATTTCTCTACCAGCTCTTCGGTCAATATTTCTTCGCCCAATACAGGAACGGTTTTTATCGGCAGAGAAAATTTTGTAAAATGCCACGGACTGCCGTAATTTCCCGTATCGCATTTGGTTCTGTCTTTATCATTCCACAACATTATTCTGAATACATAAAAATCAGGTTCTTCGGTCTGGCTGATTTTATTTATTTTCATAGACTGTATGCCCTTACCGGCAATTTCACCCTGCAAGACCAAGTGCGTGTGTTCCTGTAAAGTTTCATATATTTTTGAATTCAGAATATTTTCTACCAACGGTTTTGTGGTGTTTGTGTAAATGTTTTCCAAATCCTTTTTATATTCGTAGTTACGCCCGCAGATATGATAGCTGCCGTCACTGTTGAATATCACGGTGCAGGATGTTCCGTCAAGTTTGCGTGTTACCAAAACTTTCTCGCCGAAAGGCAGCTCGGATTTTTCTATATTCTGCACGTTTTCTTCGTCGGTCTTTGGTATGCCGTAAGGTATTGCTCCTACCGGCTGTAAATTACCGAAACTTGCCCCGACAACAGGCGGCACATAATGTTTTATTCCCCAATATTCTTCAAGATATTTTTCGTCTTCCAGTTTTTTGTTTAAATATTTTATATTGTCCTGTATATTGTCGGAAATTTTCATAACTTTCCGTATCGGTATGATAATGCCGGAGCTGAAAATTCCTCTTAATTTCACCGTTTTTACTCTGCCGTTTCTTCCCAGATATGTTTCCAGCCCGTCGTGCCACGGGAACTTTTCTTTATCAATTAAAATCTGGCTGTCTTCTCTGATAAAAAATACCCAATCGCCGGCTTTAATGGTATCTCTTTGCGATATTACAGTATATCCGGAAACGGTGCAAATGTCCAGCCTGTCGGCGTTAGGATGTTTCTCTGTTTTTTCTACTTTTTCAAAACTTGCATTTATCATTTTTTTCTCCTTTTTCCTTAATCAGCATTTCCTTAACGAATATACTTAATCCTGTTCAACGGCCAGTAAACAAACAATGCCTGACCTTTCAAATATTTATCCGGAAGCGGTCCCCAGAAACGTGCATCAAAAGAATAATCCCTATTATCGCCCAGAACCATATAATGCCCCTCGGGAACAACAACGGGACCGAAATTATCTCTGATAAAATTAACGGGAAGAATGGCAAAATCTCCGTTTTCCCAGGCTTTCTGATATTCTTCCTGAGAATTTGTAAATTCCAATTTTTTGTAAATATTGGAGTCGTCATAATTTACATAACTTTCGTCAATTTTAACATCGTTTACATAAAGAATTTTATTTTTTATTTCCACCTTATCACCGGCAAGAGCGACACATCTTTTAATGTAATCTTTTTTTACGTTTTCGGCACGTTCCGCAGGGCTTAATGCAGAGGGGGGACACTGAAATATTACAATGTCGCCTTTGTTTACCTGCTTTATCGGAAGAATTCTTTTTCCGTCGGTAAAAGGCACACGCAGACCGTAAATAAATTTCATTGCAAAAAGGTGGTCTTTTTCTATCAGTGTGTTTCTCATACTGCCTGTCGGTATCTTAAATGCCTGCAGCAAAAAATACATTATTACCGAAGCAATTATCAACGCCGTCCATAAAGTATCAACCCAGGAATAAACATCCTCAAAAGTTTTTGACGGCTTGCCGTCTTTAATAAATTTCTTTTTTACAGCCTGCATTATGATTGCCAATACCAAAAATATACAACCCGCAATAAAAAGTTTTATTTCCATAAATTATCTGCCTCCTTTCAACTCTTCAACTTTTCAATTCTTCAACTGCTGTTTTCACATTTCTTTTCTTCCTGCTATCGCTTTGGATATGGTAATTTCGTCGGCATATTCTATGTCGCCGCCGACGGGCATACCGTAACCCAAACGTGAAACTTTTATCCCCAGCGGTTTTATCAATTGTGCCAGATAAACCGCAGTCGTTTCTCCTTTGGAATCCATATCCGTAGCAAGAATCACTTCCGTAATATTTCCGTCTTTTAATCTTTTTATCAGTTTATCAATTCTTATGTCCTTAGGGCCTACAGCATCCAGCGGCGATAATGCCCCGCCCAAGACAAAATACATTCCGTCATAATTTTTTACTTTGCTTACCGCTATCAAATCCTGCGGAGTTTCCACCACGCACAATAAGGATTTATCCCTCATTTCATCCGAACAAATCGGACACGGGTCGGACTCGCTTAAGTTATAACATATTGAACAGACTTTTATTTCCTGCCTTGCTTTTTTTATGGCGTCAATAAAAGCCGCCGCTTCATATTCCGGCATTTTAAGAATATGATAACATAACCTCTCGGCCATTTTAGGACCCACGCCGGGAAGTTTCTTTACCGCTTCTATCATTTTTTCAACCAACTGTGGCCTGTTCATTTAAAAATTACTCCTTAACCGTTCAACTGTCACTTTCATCATTGTCTTCAACTACATTTACCGATTTACGTTCTTTCTTTACGGCAACGCCGCCGAATTTTTTGGCAATATTTTCTATTTTTGTCGGTATCGCCGTAGCAGCAGTTTTTTTCAAATCTTCAACAACGGCAAATTTTTCCTGCACAGCGTTGACAATTGCCGGCTGTTCGGATTCTATTTTTATATCTTCTTTTATCACTCCGCCTTTTTCCAGCATATCGTCAAGTTTTAAAATTACTTTTATTTCTCTGCCGCTTTTTCTGGTCATAAGTTTCTGTATGGTTTCATGATAAGTTTTTATCATATTCAAGCCCATTAAACTTTTAGCCGAAATTTGAAACGTGCTTGAATTTATTTCTTTTACCATACTGTCTTTCAAACTCTGTGCCGACATCGGATGTTTTTTGGAAAATTCCGCCACTATCTCCGTCCACAAACTCATTAAATCATTGCTGAAAGAGTCCGCCATTGTAACAACCGTATCTTCTTCCGCATTTTCGTCGCTGTTATCATTATTATCTTTATCGTTTGAACTTTCATCATTATTCGCATCCGCCGTTAGAACAGTTTCCGTCCGAGAGTTTTTTTCCGTTTGTGCTGTAGCCGGTGCAAACGCCGCGGTCTGTTTTGAAAGTTCGTTAATTTTGCTTATCAGTTCGCCGACATTATAGTAAGGTTCCGCCATTTTTAAAAGATAAAGTTCCAGAAGAATTCTCGGCCTGTCGTGCCATTTCATTTCTTCAAGTGCTTTGGAAATCAAGTTGCCCATTCTTATGTAACGCGACATTGCAAACAGAGTTTTCTGTCTGTCAAAAAGTTTCTTGTCTTCATTTGAAACTTCCGCCGCATCAGGACTGACGGAAAATATCATAAGCTGTCTTAAATAATCTCTTAAATCTTTTGCAAACTGAAGAACATTGTAACCGTCTTCATAAACTTTTTTGCATATTTTCAGTATTGCATCGGCATCGTTTTTGGCAATGTAGTCCACGGTTGAAGAAATTATTTCTTTGGGCAGAAGACCGATAAGATTTCTGATATAATCTTCGGTAATTTTTCCCGTCGTCGCCGATATTGCCTGATCCAATAAACTCAGAGCGTCTCTCATTGAACCGCCGGAAGCATTGATAATAATTTTTAATGCCTCGTCTTCAATTTCAAAATTATCTTTACGTGCAATATTTTTTATTGCCTGAGCAATTTCATTGGTGGATAAAAGTCTGAATCTGTATTTCTGACATCTTGACAAAATCGTTATCGGCACTTTGTGCTGTTCGGTTGTAGCCAAAATGAAAATGACGTGTTCGGGAGGCTCTTCCAAAGTTTTTAACAAAGCATTAAAAGCTCCCGTTGAAAGCTGGTGAACTTCGTCTATAATATAAATTTTATATTTTGAAGATGTCGGTGCAAACTTTACGTTTTCTCTGATTTCTCTTATGTTATCCACGCCCGTGTTTGAAGCGGCATCTATTTCCATAACGTCAATACTTTGATTTTTGGCAATCTCGGTACAGTTTTCGCATTTTCCGCACGGCTCAGGCGTCGGACCGTTTTTGCAATTCAACGCTTTTGCAAAAATTCTTGCCATGGTCGTCTTTCCCGTTCCTCTGGGACCGCTGAACAGATAAGCGTGTGCGACTTTATCTTCTTTTATTGCATTTTTTAAAGTCTGTGATATGTGGTCTTGTCCGACAACTTCATCAAAAGTTGCAGGACGAAACTTACGAGCTAAAACCAAATACGACATAAGAACTCCAATTTATAATTTATTTCAGGTCTGCAGGTTTTTCCCTCGGGGCAAGTTTTATGCTGTATAGAACAAAACCGCCGGCAATAACCGCACCGATAAAATATATAACCCAAAGATACGTATAATATCTTCCGAACATCGCAAACAATCCCGACAGAATAAACGACCCGGGAAGAATTATCAACCCTGTTTCAAGGTATCTCCATTTTGTTTTCATATTAGTATAAATATGTCCGAGCATATAAGTATGTCTTCTGTGGCGGACAAATGCCGCAGCAAGAAGAATAATTCCCGCAGGTGAAACAAGCTGACAGATAAGATGTATCAGTATCAGCTGGAACTTAACATCTTTTCCGGAAAACCACGTTGCATCATACAGATTAAGTCCTGCAATGGTTGAAATAATTTTTGAGCCGTCGGCCGCCATGGAGTTGATAAGAACAAAAATTATTCCCATTAAAATACCTATACAATACGAAGCAAAAACCGAAGATTTCGGAGCACCGCTTTCGCCCGGAACCCAATGTAAAATGCCTACAAAAATTGACGGGGCAATTATACCCATAATAAAAAACTGTCTTAAAGAATTAACTATCATAGGCATAGGGTGCGGGCCTAAAATATTCTGCAAAGGTCTGGTAATAAAATATATTCCCAGCATAATAAATGCCGCAAATAATTTTTGGTATCCTATTTCACCGAACATAAATTTTCTTATTTTGCTTACTCTTATAACTTCGGCAGCCATAGCAAAATACAGCATCCCTGTTATCAACGGAACAAAAATATTTAATAAACTTTCCACAAAAAACCTCTCTTTTTTAGTTGAATAGTTGAACAGTTAAAAACTTTTCAACTTTTTCCTTAGGTTCCAAAAAAACACCAACAGCCATACAATCCACGCAGCACCCGATACAACCGCCGTCTGATAAAAAAATCTTGGAAAATATTCTATCTTTATTACGTGGCGGCCTTTATCTACGGATATTGCCTTATAAATATAATCCGCACAGAGAACTTCATATTTCTTTTTCGGGCTGGTTAATTCATAAGCTTTCCAGCCTTTTGTATAATTATCGGTATACAGAACAATTGCAGGTTCGCTTGTTACACATTCAAACACTATGGAATTTTCGTCAAAATATAAAATCTTCAAACCGTATTCCGGTGCATTTTCCGTATTAACAGGTTTATACTGCGGTTCTTTTTCCAGCACTACCGTATTAAAAATATCAAAATTTTTATCTTCAAGAATCTCATAAATTTTATGTTTATCAGGTTCAACTTTATAATCAAACATCAAATTCAATCTTTTTAAAGTTTTTGTTCTCATATCGTCTACGGAAATTATTTTATCCGCTTCGCCGTTGACAATATATCTGCACCTCAACAGTCCCAAAATATTTTCCGTATTAAATTCTTTTCTCAGATAATTCATAAACTTTACATAGTTTAATATTTTATCGGGATAAACTCCGGAAACATTTTCTTTCCTGCTCATTAAATCCAAATTAACGTTGAAGAAAAATCTCGTCTGTTCGTTAAAATTTTCCTGCTTGTAAAAATCAAAATTACAGTTGTTTTTGAAATCGTATTTATGCGAAAAAGTTTTCATTACAACTACAGGCTCCATAATCAGCATTGCAGCGATAATAATTCTCGGCAGCTTGTATTTCTTCAGCATCATCAACGCCGCAAAAAGAAACATCAAAATGCCCGAATATATTATGGAATTATACAAGTCGTATTTATCAGGTATTTCCATAGTTTTGTAATTAAACAAATCTATCATAAAAGAAGAAATTTCTCTGAAAGAAAACATCACAAAAACCGATACTGCGGCCAAGCAAAAAAGAGCGGTTTTATTTACATTCAGTCTTTTTGACAAAAAGTATCTTATGCCCTGTGCCAAAACGGGAAGCATTAAAATCTGACAGAAAAATATAAGTTTTACCGGACTTCTGAACAAAGAAAAACAGGGAATGATTTTATCGGCAATATCGGCAAAAGGTTTAAATGTTAAAAGATAAAAAAACAATGCAGCACAACAGAATTTAAAAATATTTTTGTTGAAGCAGTATATCACGGCCGTAACAACGGCAAAAAAATTCAGCGTTCCGAAATAAACCGCCGTCTCCCAAAAAAACTTGTCCGTATATGTAACATATTTCGGGAAAAACAAAGTAATTAAATACTTTAATTTTGAAAAATAAGAAAAAGCTTTTACTTCGCCCAGCTGTCTGTCTCCCTCAAAATAAAAATCCAAACTCGGAACAAGCTGAACGGCGGTAAGCAAAAGCGAAAAAACATAAGAACTTATTAAAGTAACAAACGCGTATCTGTTCCTGCAAAAAACAACAACATAAATCAAACAAACCAATGCAGTGTAATAAACATACTGCAAGTGTCCTGCAAAAATCTGAAACGCAATAACCGCAGAAACGGGAAGTATATAAAAGTAAGATTTTTTTTCAAAAGATTTATCATAAAAATAAAGCAAAAAAGGAAACCAGCAGAACGTATTTATGTTGGACAGATGTGCCGCACAGGCGTGCAGATAAGGAGCGGACATAAATATGCACATAACGGCGGTAATCAAAGATATGAATTTATCTTTTGTTTTATTGTTCAGCCACAGAAACGATGAAAATCCCAAAATAAAAAAATGCAGAACAAAAGAAAAATTTATTGCTTTTGACACAGGCAAAAGAAAATATATAAAATTAAGAGGATAAAAAATTGCGGATTCCGAGTTTGCAAATATCGGAATTCCGCATAAAATTTTGGTAGTCCAGAAAGGAAATACACCGAGCTTTAAACTTTCAAAAACAAAACTTCTTATGTTTATGTAGTAGTTCAAATCGCTCCAGTTGTAAGAAGCAAAATACTGCCCCGCCGGCATAAGAAGAACATCTATGTGTGTTATTGCAACTACAGCCGCTAATATTAATGCCGCATAAAATCCGCTTAATCTGTTAAATAATTTCTTCATTCAATTGTAAATTATAATTCAATCTTCCAACAACGGTCTTGCTCTGAAAAATACTCCCAGCTCTTTTGCCGTTTCTTTAACTTTTGCAACATCCAGCCCGGGAAGTTCCACAGCGGTTATTACAACCGTCGGAATATATTTTTTTGCTTCACGCACAAATTTTAAAATTTCACCGAAAGATTCTTCTTTAAACATCGGTCTGTTGATTCTGTTATGTTCTTCTGGGGTTGCACCGTTAAGGCTTACGGATATAACATCAATCAATCCTTTAAGCTCCGGTAAAATATTTCTGTTGTGATACCTGTTGGCAAGCCCTGCGGTATTGATTCTGACACGGACATTTTTACTTTTAAGCCATTTGGAAATTTCTATCACTTCGTTAAGTCTTATCAATGCGTCGCCGTAACCGCAGAAAATTATTTCCCCGTATTGTGTCGGGTCGCCTATGGATTTTATTACTTCTTCGGCTGTCGGTTCTCTGTCAAGTTTTAAAGAATTCCCTCTGAAATTATTCGCCCATTTGTATTTTATGCAGTAAGGACACGCCATCATACATCTGTTGGTAATATTAAGATATAAGTTGCCTGCATATTTGTAAGAATAGTCACTCATGATTACTCCAATTTACAATTTATAATTGCTTGTGAAAAACTCTTTGCACTTTTTAATTGTAAATTATCATTATAAAGTATAAACTATAAATTGCCGTTAGCGGTAATTCGTAAACTGTAAAGGCAGTGGAAAATTGGAGTTTTTCAGGAAAGAAATAACAGCTTGAAGTTCGTCTTTCTTCGGGGAAGATACTTTTATTTTGGCACCTTCAATTTGTGTATTTACTTTAAACTTTTCATTCTTTATCATTTTTGTTATTTCTTTAGCCTTATCGCTCGGTAAACCGCTTACCAGTTCTATTGTCTGTCGTATTGTTCCCTCAAAAGCCTGCTCTTTCGCTTTAAATTCCATACACTTCAGCGACACGCCTCTTTTGGCAAATTTACCCTCAATAATATCGGTCAAAGCCTTCAGCTTATACTCGTCGTCACCGATTAAAGTAATTTTTTTATCGTTCTTGTTGTAATCTATGGAAGATTTGGAACCTTTAAAATCAAATCTCTGCGACAGCTCTTTCTGAGCCTGATTTACCGCATTGTCTACTTCCATAAAATTAACTTCAGATACTATATCAAAAGAAAAATTATTAGCCATGAATACCTCAATTTATAATTTATAATTGCTGACTGCAGGTAAAAATTATCGCTGTTTTTTTAATTGTAAATTATACATTATAAATTATCAATTAAATTTTCTTTGAAAATTTTTTGGTGCTCGGTAGAGGATTCGAACCTCTGACCTCTTCCATGTCAAGGAAGCACTCTAACCAACTGAGCTAACCGAGCAAAATAAAAAAGGTGCGAATCGGATTCGAACCGATGCAAAGCGGTTTTGCAGACCGCTCCCTTAACCAGCTCGGGCATCGCACCAATTTTTCAGCTTTCTTTAAGCTTTCAAAGAAACTTTCAAATATCTTATCTTTATAATATATAAAAATTTTTTTAAACAGTCAAGAAAATAATACAAGTCTTTTATTCGGCTTCCTGTTTGCGGCTTTTATAAAAATCAACCTGTTCTTTCAAAAATCCGTTTCTTTCTTCCAATACTTTTATTCTTTCTTCCAGCAGTTTTATTTTTTCTTTGTCTTTCAACGAAATATTTCTGTTTTCCGCATTTGTAATTTCAGTCGTGTTCCGAACGAAAATTTTCTTTATTTCTTCTTCGGATTTATCAAAAATTTTTGCCAGCTGAACAATATTTTCCGCTGTCGGTATTGATCTGCCGTTTACCCACGCACTTATTGTCTGCACGGGAATGTTTAACATTTTTGCAAAATAAGTCTGGCTTCCCGTTTTAATCCCGGAATTAAAGTTTATTATCATTTTTTCAAAAATCGTATTCTTATTCATTTCTTGCTTGAAATTACCCGAAAAAATAAAAAACTCTTGACAAAATAAAAGAATTATTTTATAATTACTATAGAATTTATATAGAATTTCTGTAGCAACCATAAAAATTATAACCGAGCGGGCTGTTTTTGGACACACCGCCCAAAAGCATAGCACAGTTTGGTAAAAAGATAAATTACTTTGCAAGGGCATTTATCTCTCGGTTATTATACCAAAAACGCTCTTTAATAGACAATAGTTATAGCGAAAAAATTGCTCGCCTCAAACTTTGCAGTTTTTTCTGTGTCCTGACATTTTGTTGGTTTATTCAAAAAAGACGAAATAGGATGCGAGGGATTAGCCTCGGATAAATAAAAAACAAAAGGAGAAAAACTATGAAAAAACAAAAACAGATGTATAGATGTATGGAAGACCGGAAGTATAGAAACGGCAAAACGACGAGATGCCCGACAAAGACACTCGGGCATGACAGACGGTGTGGCTTCACACTTGTGGAGCTGGTAATCGTCATTGCCATCGTTATTATTCTGTCAGTAATTTCTGTTCCGATTTACAGAGGTTATGTTGATAAGGCAAAATGGGCTGAAGGATATGCTTTGTTGGGAAGTATTCTTTCGGCACAAAAGGCATATTATAGCGAATACGGAAATTTTTTGCTTGCCTTTAACAGTAGTAGTGCTGCTGGAAGAAGTGGTGGCGGGATAGATTTTACCTCTAACGAAACAGTTCTTGGCATTGATGCAAGAGGTAATAAGTATTTTACTCGATTTCAGGTCGGTTGGTCTAGTGATGTCAATTCTGCTTTTGAAGCAGGAGTGTATGTGCCTGAAGATTTAAGAGATAATATTGGTGGAAATAATCAATTTTTAATGTTGTATAACGTTGTTTCAGGAATTAATTATAGATATAGAACCGGTAGTTACTATTAAAAATAATTAAAATTTTATTAAAATAACAGGATTATAACATAGCGATAATCCTAAAACCCGAAAGCAGAGTGGGAAAATATCTCATTCTGCTTTCAAAGGTTCAACTCTTTTTTATACCCCTAAAAGACACAAAAAAATGTCGCCTCATATTCTTGGACAAAATGTATACTTCTCGGCAATAACTTTTGATAGTAATAAAATTTATGCAATAGAAATAAAAGCGGACGTTTTAAAACAGCAGAAAAACAACATATATAGCCGTCGTTTCTAATCCTCCAGCCACTTCTCTCCCTGCTGCCAGATGTTTCCGGCTCCCAGTGTCAATAAAATGTCGTTTTCTTTCAAAATTTTTGCAACGGAATTGATATCTTCAAACTTAAAAACATTACATTTATTTTCTTTCGCACTGTCAATAATCAGCTGCGACGTTACACCCTTAATCGGCTTTTCGCCGGCGGAGTAAATATCCGCCACATAAACAACATCGGCTTTCTTTAACGCCTTGCCGAATTCTTTATACAAGTTTTGCGTTCTGGTATATCTGTGAGGCTGAAAAATCACGACCAGTCTTTTCTCGGGATAGTTATGTTTTAGTGCGGAAAGTGTGGCTTCAATTTCCGTCGGGTGATGGCCGTAATCGTCAATAACGGTTACGCCGTTTTTTTCGCCTTTTATTTCCAGCCGTCTGCCGACACCGCTGAAGTTGGCAAGAGCATTTTTTATGCTGATAAAAGGTATATCAAACTGTAACCCTATGCCGATGGCCGCAAGCGAATTTAACACATTGTGTTCGCCGGGAACTTTCAAAATAATTTTGCCGAGTTTTTTGCCTTTATAAATGACGGAAAATTCCGTGTTGCCGTTAACAGCTTTTATGTCTTTAGCCGTGATGTCCGGCGTGGCTGTAAAACCGTAGGTGATGTATTTTCTGGTGGTGTAAGGTAAAATTTCTTTTACAAATTTACTGTCTGTGCATACCAGAGCGACACCGTAAAAAGGCAGACTGTTGATATGCTTAATGAATGCCTGTTTTAAATTTTCCGTATTTCCGTAATAGTCTAAATGGTCGTTATCAATATTTGTAACCGCCGTAATAACCGGGGAAAGTTTTAAGAAAGAACCGTCGGATTCGTCGGCCTCG
>CAJOOL010000124.1 GCA_905236115.1 uncultured Endomicrobiia bacterium | reverse complement strand
GAAGTTCCGCTTGAAGCGGTTCAACCGCCTCTTTATAGGCAAAATCTGCTTCGGGCTTTGCTCATTCATAATTAATCAGTGTTTCCTAAAATTTATTATACATTATAAATTATAAATTGTAAATTTTTTTGAATATAAAAATTTTTTTGATATAATAGGTTTTATGTTAATATCATCAATAAAAAATCATAAGAATATTTTAAAATTTTTTCCTCAACTGGAAACGATTTTTGATTTTATAATAAAAAACATTTCTTCGCAAACCGCAGACGGCAAAATAAATATAACAAATGAAATTTTTGCAACAGTTCAGACGTGTCAGCCTAAACCGAAAAACGAACAGGTTTTGGAAAAGCATAAAAAATACATAGATTTACAGTATATTATTTCCGGCAGTGATAAAATCGGCTGGAAATTTTATGACAAAAATTTTAAAGTTTTAAAAAGATACAATTCCAAAAAAGACATTGCTTTTTATTCCGACACGCCGGATACATTCATTCATTTAAAAAAAGGGGAATTTGCAATATTCTTTCCGGAAGATACCCACGCCCCGCTGTGCGGCGAAAAATCCGTAAAAAAGTGCATTGTAAAAATACCGGTACAGTCTCTTGAATAAAAGCACAAAAAAACCTTGAATTCATACAGTTCTACAAAAAATATCGGGCTTTTTAGGTAATTGTTCTGTTGGGAAGTTGATAAACAATTTTTCCGTTTATGCAACAAACATTAGGAATACCTTTTTTGGTATTATCTTCTTGAGCTTTTTTGACCGCTCGGAAGCCTATCCCGGTAAGTTTAATACTTAAGTCTGTCATAAGGTTCCTATAAGTGTTAAAACTTGCATTTAGCTATTCTTTCCAAAGCTTCTTTTATCCTCGGAACGGGAACGGTTAATGCAAACCGGACATATCCCTCGCCGGATTTTCCCATACCATTTCCCGGTGTGCAAACTATTGCACATTCATCTAAAAGTTTTGATACAACTTCCGACGATTTGTAACCTTTCGGTATTTTTGCCCAGACATAAAAAGATGCTTTCGGTTTTGTTACATTCCAGCCTAATTTGTTTAATCCGTCGCAAAGAACATCTCTTCTTTCTTTATAAATTTTTCTTGCTTTTTCTACGCATTCCTGCGACGATGTTAATGCCGTAACTCCTGCTTCCTGAACGGCTTGAAAAACGCCGGAATCATAATTATCTTTAACTTTGGCAATTGCAGCAACGATATCTTTATTTCCGCAAACCCAACCGAGCCTCCAGCCGGTCATATTGTATGTTTTAGACAATGAGTGAAATTCTATACCGACTTCCTTTGCTCCATCCACTTCTAAAAAGCTCATAGGCTTTTCGTTTTCGGCGTAATATATTTCAGAGTATGCACTATCGTGAGCAACTATGATATTATATTTTTTTGCAAACTCTATAAGTTTTACATAAAATTCTTTAGGAGCTGTTGCTGCTGTCGGATTATTAGGATAATTTACAAAAATTATTTTAGCTTTTTTGGCGATATCTTCAGGGATAGCATCTAAATCGGGAAGAAAATTATTTTCTTCTTTCAACGGCATAAAATACGATTCGCCGTCAGTAAAAATAGTTCCAGTATTATAAACAGGATATCCAGGTTCAGGAATTAGAACTACATCGCCCGGATTAACAAAAGCTAAATGTAAATGCCCTATTCCCTCTTTTGAACCGATTAATGCACAAACTTCATTTTCGGGATTTAAATTAACATTAAACCTTGATTTATACCAGCCTGCGACGGCTTTTCTGAAAGAAAGCATACCTGCACCGAAAGGATACTGATGGTTGGCAGGTTTGGCTAATGCTTCTTGTCCTGCTTTTACAATATGTTCAGGTGTCGGCATATCGGGATCGCCTACGCCGAAAGATATAATATCCGCACCTTTTTCTATGGCTTCTTTTTTCTTTCTGTCTATTTCTATAAATAAATACGGCGGCAGTTTGTTCAATTTATTGTTTGTTATGATATTCATAATTGTTCCTCCTAGATAATTGTCTTTTTCAGACAAATTTTCGATTTTTAATTTTATTTCATAAAATTTAGCTGAGTCGCAAACTTTGTCCGCTCAGCTGATAAGCTGAAGAGCTGAAAAGTTTGATGACAAACGATGTTTTTTCTATGCATCCGGATATCTATCCTTCTATACCTCTATACTTCCATACATCCATACCTCTAGTCTGCCACCTCGCCGGTAAAGGCGACAATTGCCGGACCTTCCAAAAATACATCCGAAATTTTTTCACCGTCTATTTTGCAGGAAACATAGAGATTATCTTTTCCTTTAGTAACTACATGTACGGGAGATTTTACTTTGTTCAGCAATATTGAAATTATTGACGAGGCTGTTACACCTGTTCCGCATGCAAAAGTTTCCCCTTCTACTCCTCTCTCGTAAGTTCGGACAAAAATTATATTTTTTTCTTTATCAACTTTAACAAAATTTACATTTGTTCCCGCAGGAGTAAAATGTTTATGAAACCTTATTTTGTTACCGTATTTTTCCATATCAATACTTTCTATATTATCTACATAAACTACCGCATGAGGAACACCTGTATTTATTGAATGAACCGTAAATTTTTTATCGTCAACATCTATTTCTTCGTTAAGTGCCAAATCTTTTGGATTATAAAGTGCAAGTTTTACTACGGTAGCGTTTTTTATTTCTGCCGAAACAAGCCCGGCATCCGTTTCAAATTTCATGCTTTTCCCGACAATACCAATCTTGTATGCAAACATCGCAATTGATCGTCCGCCGTTTCCGCACATACTTGCATAAGAGCCGTCGGAATTGTAATATCTCATTCTGAAATCTGCTTTGTTTGAATTTTCCAAAAGAATCAGCCCGTCGCCACCGATAGAATATCTTCTATCACAAAGCTTTTCTGCAAGATAAGAATGTTTATCCTCGGGAACAATATTTTCTCTGTTATCAATTAGAACGAAGTCGTTGCCTGCTGCGGTTAGTTTAAAAAATTTCATAATACCTCTCTTATTGCGACATCATCTTTTGAATTTCTACTGCGTTGCAGCTCGCCTTATACAAATTCAAAATATTTCGTCGCGTCAAAAAGTACTTTGTACTTTTTGAATTGTATTTTTGTCGCCTGTCATTTTTCTGTCATACCGCACTTGATGCGGTATCTCGTCTTTGTTTTTCTTAAAAAAAGTGCTTAAAGAAAAAATCCTTAAGCACCTTTGCTAAAATTTATATTCAATTATTGCAAGAATTTTATATAAAATTTCCCTGTTTGTCAAGAAAAATTAAAAGCGGCACATTATCTGACAGTTTAAAAATTTTCTTTTATCCATAAGTCCAGAAATTTCATTTGTTCTTCCGTATGAAACCAATGTTCCCCGTCTTTCATGATAGAAAGACTTGCATTATGTTTTTTAGCAAAAGAGGTTATTGTTTCAACAGATGTAAGATTATCTTTGCCACCGTAAAGAATATCCGTCGGGACATTCCAAAAAATCGGAGTTTTGTTTATTAAATATTTTTGTATCTTCAGCAACCATTGGCATGTCTTCAAAATTGTCGTCAACGCTATAAATGTTTTCGTGCATATTCGTATTATCCGTCCAAAGTTCACATTGTTGCATAACGGTTTTTATAGCATCTTCTTGTCCTTCGGGCGGATATTTGTATTTTTTCAATAATCTTTTTATCATCATTTGCATTTTTGCTCGTGCAAAATCTTTTTTCTGCCAATCTATTGTTTTGTTTTTTCTTAAACTTTCCGTTAACTCTTTTGTCATTGCAATTAAAACATCGTTTTCATAAAAATCTTTAACCGCTTTAGGTTTGGTTAACGCATCATAAAAAGCAAGTTCTTCCGGTGATAAACCTAAATTATCCCCTTCTTTGTGTGCTTTAACAATTTGTTTTGCTAACTTTAAAAGTTCTTCTATAACTTCTGCATTTGTAATTAAACCGTTTATATATTTGTTCATTATTGTTTGTATAATTTCGCTAAACTTTTCCGACTTAACAACATTTGTTCTTTTGTATAATCTAACCTGTTCGGCAATTAATTTTCTTAAAATTTCTACTACTAAATTTTTTTCTTTCATCTTACTTATTTCTTCCAAAAATTTAGCATCAAACAAAGAAAATTCTTGTTTTACATCCGAGAACAAATTAATTACACCGTCACTTTTAATACTTTGTTTTAACAATTCGTTTATTCTTTCGTTCATTTCTTTTAACGAAACTTTATTTTCGGAACCTTTATTCATTAATCTGCCGATAAGAACCCTAACGGCTTCAAAAAATGCCGCTTCAATTCTTGCCTGTTTTTTTACAATTGAAGAACATAAAGATAATGCTTGATGTAATAACAAAGATTCTTTTAAAAATACTTCTTTTTTCTTTTCATTGTCGGGAGCAATAATAAAATTTAAACCTGCCGTTATTGTTTTTGCTCTTTCTAAATCCGAACCGGTTATAAACTTTGAATAATCAAAGCCATAAAATAAATCTTTACATACTGCCAACTTATCCATAAATTTAGGATATGCAACCTGTTCAATATCGGT
>CAJOOL010000123.1 GCA_905236115.1 uncultured Endomicrobiia bacterium | reverse complement strand
GCAGGGATAATGGGCAATTTATCGCGAGAAGTTCCAACGAATTTAGAGGCAAAATATGCCTCAAGGTTTCCGTTCAGAATTAATCAGTGTTTCCTTAAAGGTACAAACATGGAAAAAAAATATGATGTTGCCGTTATCGGTGCAGGACCTGCAGGTTACAACTGTGCAATAAAATTTGCAAAACAAAATAAAAAAACCGTCATTATAGAAAAAAACTCTCTCGGCGGAACGTGCCTGAACTGCGGATGCATTCCTACCAAATTTCTGTGGCAGGCCGCCAAAACAAAACAGAAAATTTCAAAAGTTTATGAATACGGAATAAAAGCAAATATTGAAAATATAAATTTTGCTGATGTTGTCGCAAGAAAAAACAAGCTGGTGGAAAATCTTGTTAAAGGCGTGGAAAGACTGCTGAAAACAAATAATGTTGAAATAATAAAAGGCGAAGCGGAATTTAAAAATAAAAATGAACTTATCATAAAAAAAGAAAATGAAACATTTGAAATTTTTGCCGATAAAATTATTATCGCTGCAGGTTCCGACTGCAAAAGTATTCCCGGTGCAGAATTTGACGGCAAAAAATATATCAGTTCAACCGACGCATTAAATTTGACCGAAGTTCCGAAAAGCATGCTGGTTATCGGGGCAGGTGCTATCGGGATAGAGCTGAGCTCAATATTTTCGGCATTCGGCTGTAACGTAACTTTACGTGAAATATGTCCGCAGGTTTTACCTAATGAAGATACGGAGCTTGCCGCCGAGCTTGCAAAAGTTTTGGCAAGGCAGGGAATAAAAGTGGAAGTTTCATGTAACGAGCCGCTTAAAGATAAAGAAAATTTTGAAAAAATTTTGATAGCGGCAGGAAGAAAATCCGTAACCGAATTTTTAAAACCCCAAAAAATTAATTTGCTTTTAGATAAGAAAAATTTTATTGAAACAAAAAATTATGCGACAAATATTGAAAATATTTTTGCCATAGGCGATGTAACCGGAAAGGGCTTTCTGGCGTATACTGCAGAAAATGATGCAGATATTTTAACGGAAAATTTAGAAACCGAAAATTCGCTGAATTTGCATAATCAAAATTTCCAAAAAATTCAAAAAATTTCGGCAGCACCCAAATCTGCAGTGCCAAAAACAGTGCCAAAAGCGGTTTTTTCTTTCCCTCCTGCAGCAAGCGTGAAAGCGGCGGACTTTGAAAAATATAAAAATATTGTTTATACAAAAACCAATTATTCCGCAAATGCCAGAGCACAGATAGAGGGCGAAAGGACAGGTTTTATAAAGATTGCTTCGGATAAAGACAGCGGAAAAATTTTAGGCGTGTGGATACTGGGTGCCAATGCGGACGAGCTGATAAATACGGCTTCGGTTATGGTAAATGCCGGTATGAAAATTGAAGATATTTCAAGAGATATGTTTTTCCATCCGGGACTTTCGGAAATGATACAAATCGCCGCAAATGATTTTTAATAACAGTGAAAAAATTGTAAATTGTAAATTATAAATTGCCGTTTATTATACATTATACATTGTCATTTGCCGTTCGCCGTTAATTGTAAATTATAAATTATAAATTGTCTTTCAGAGGGTATTATGGTTGCAATAAGAGTAATTCCATGTTTGGATGTTAATGCAGGCAGAGTGGTAAAAGGAACAAATTTTGTAGATTTGCGTGATGCCGGCGACCCGGTAGAAATAGCCAAAAGATATAATGTTGAGGGAGCCGACGAGCTGGTATTTCTGGATATAACAGCTTCCTCCGATAAAAGAAAAATAACATTGGATGTTGTTAAAAAAACTGCGGAACAGGTTTTTATTCCTTTAACCGTCGGCGGCGGTATCAGAACCGTTGACGATATGAGAACACTGCTTAAAGCGGGTGCCGATAAAATTTCCGTAAATACGGCGGCAGTTTTAAATCCTCAGCTGATATGTGACGGCAGCAAAAAATTCGGCAGTCAATGTATAGTTGTTGCCATAGATGCCAAAAAAAATGAAGATAAAAAAAGCTGGAATGTTTATACGCACGGCGGAAGAACCAAGACCGATTTGGACGTGATACGCTGGGCAAAAGAATGCGTCAGGCTCGGAGCGGGAGAAATCCTTTTAACCAGTATGGATAAAGACGGCACTAAAGACGGATATGATTTAGAGCTTATGCAGGAAGTGACAAATGCCGTTGATGTTCCCGTCATAGCTTCCGGCGGAGCAGGCAAAAAAGAACATTTCGTTGATGTCTGTAAAAAAGGTGCTTCGGCAGTTTTGGCGGCCTCTCTTTTTCATTTCAAAGAGCTTGAAATTTCCGACTTAAAAATTTATATGAAACAAAACGGCATAGAAGTAAGGCAGCAGTGTTTCCTTAAAGAAATATAAATGAGCAAAGCCTTGCTAAGATAAAAATTTTAACATGAAAAAAAGCGTAATAACCATCGGCACATTTGACGGTGTCCACAAAGGACATCAGGTAATATTAAATAAAACGGTCAAAATTGCAAAAGAGCAGAATTTAAAAAGTATCGTCATTTCTTTTGAAAAACCTTTTAAGAATGTTCCCGGACTGATAACCGACAAGAAAGAAAAAATTGATATTTTATCTTCTTTTGAAGTTGACGAAATTTTACTTTTCCCCGTCAATAAAAAAATCATTTCAATCACCGCAGAAAAATTTTTTGAAAGTATCTTAATAAAAAAATTAAATGTTAAACATTTGGTTGTCGGCTATGACTGCACGTTCGGCAAGGACAGACAGGGAAATGTTGACTGGCTGAAAAAAAATGTAAAAAAATACGGAATTGAATTAACCGTAATCCGTCCGGTAAAAATAGAAAATAAAATTATTTCCTCTTCCGCCGTAAGAGAACTGCTTGAAAAAAGCGATGTTGAAAATGCTTCAAAAATGCTGAACAGAATTTTCGGTTTTGACGGTACGCATATTACGGGAAACAGAATCGGCAGGACGCTGGGCTTTCCTACGATAAATATAAAAACGGACAAAAATAAACTTCTGCCCAGGGGAGTTTTTGCCTGCACGGTCGCAGACAAAAATTTTGATATTTATAAAGGCGTTTTAAATATAGGCTTAAGACCGTCTGTAAAAATAAAAGAACACAATCTTTCGGTTGAAGTTCATTTGTTAAATTTTTCAGGTGTTTGGAAAAGCAGATACATAAAAGTTTACATAAATAAATTCATAAGAAAAGAACAAAAATTTAAAAATATTGAAGAATTGAAAAAAGCGATTAAAAAAGATGTCTTAAAGGCCGAAGCCGCATTCATCACATATTTTTCCGTCCGGAATTAATCAGCGTTTCCTTTATTGTTTCAATTTCTTTTTTCATCAAACTCATTTCCGCATTAATTCTTTTATTATTTTCCTCAATAAAATTCATTATAAATTTCAGATTTATTTTCTCGTCTTCGGAAGATTTCTTCTCTTGCAAAAAATAATTTATGTCGGTTTTAAGAACTTCTGCTATTTTTCTTACGGAAGTAAGGCTGGGGTTTCTGGAGCTTGTAATCCACTGGCTTATCATAGGCCTTTTTATACCCAGCTTGTCGGCAAGTTCCTGCTGAGTGATATTTTTTTCGTATAAAATTTTTTTCAGTTGTTTACCAAAAAAAGAATTTTCTTTTTTCATAAAAATCCGTCAAAAAGCCTTGACTTTACAAAAAAAATCACGTATAATGTAAGCAAAAGAATATTTTTATCTTACAAAAGTAAGTTTAATTTAGATATTTGTTTATGTATAAGCCGAGCGGGCTGTTTTTGGCATATCGTCCAAAAGCATAGCACAGCTTGGAAAAAAGATAAATACTTTGACAGGAGCATTATCTTCTCGGCGATTATACAAAATCGCGAAGCGATTTTGTATAGCTGAGAAGCTCTTTAAACAAGTCTGTCATCCCCGAGTGTCTCTGTAGGGGATCTCGCAGTTGGTCATTGCGAGACTACACGAAGTGCAACGAATCAATCTTGCCGTTGAAAAGAGGAACCCGAGGGGTTAGCCTCGGATAATATAAAAATAAAAAGCAAAAAGGAGAAAAACTATGAAAAAATTTAGATTTAGAAAACGGTCTCAAAATGTCGGTTTCACCCTCGTAGAGCTGGTTATCGTAATCGCAATCGTCATTGTTTTATCGGTAGTCAGTGTACCGATCTATAGAAGCCATGTTGATAAAGCAAAACTTAGCGAAGGATATGCATTACTAGGAGTAATTTTATCTGCACAAAAATCTTATTATTCAGAAAATGGGAACTTCTTAAAAGGCTCCGTCGGATGGACAGGTTATGATCCTATATTAGGTATTGATGCCAGAGGTAATAAATATTTTACTTGGTTTCATTCAGGCTCCACAGAGACTGATCCTAAAAATTTATTCAGAGTTGCTGTTTATAAACCGGAAGATCTTTTATCTAAGGAAAACAAATGGTTCACTTTAACGTACAATATAACTACTGGGATGACATTTAAAGAAATGAGTGGCTATTAGAAAATAAAATCAAAATACGGTCAATACATAGCGTTGACCGAAAAAAACGAGCAGAGGAATTTTTTAAAATTTTCTTCTGTTCGTTTCCCGTTTCAACCTTTCAATTTTAGTTGTCGTTCAAACTTCTCAGCCTCTCAGCTTCTCAGCCGTCGTTTTCAACTGTCTTTCCGCCGTTCAATTGTAAATTCTAAATTGCCGTTTGTCGTTCTCAGCCGAGCGGACAAAGTTCCCGGGTTAGCTAAAAATCGCTTCATGATTTTTGTTTGACAAAAATTTTAAAATGTGATATAATCCTCCGCGTTGCAAAAATCGGATTGCAGCAAATATAGTAGAAAAGATAGTTCTTTATATAGAATTTTTGTTTAAAAGATTTAGATACTTGAAAAGATAGAAATGGTGATTTTCGGGAGGTAACAATAATATAAGCTTCCGATTTTCGGTTTTCTAATCTCTCAGTCTTCTAATTTTCAGAAATTTTTATAAAATAAAAATTTCCGCT
>CAJOOL010000122.1 GCA_905236115.1 uncultured Endomicrobiia bacterium | reverse complement strand
CTGATCAGCTAATAAGTTTATGGTAAAAATTGCTACGCAATTTTTGAGTTTAATATCAAGCACACTGCGTGTGCAAGATTGCTTCGTCGTAAACTCCTCGCAATGACGACAACGGCAACTGCGGGATCCCCGACAGAAACATTCGGGGATGACAGACTTAAGAGGTGTATTTTTTTGCTTCGCAAAAAATCTGATTTAATTATCACAGGCTAGTCCCTGTGGTTCCTCTTTTTCTTTTTAAGCATATCAATAAGACGAAAGGACACAGAAAAAACTGCAAAGTTTGAGGCGAAGCGAAGTACTTCGGCGACTGAGGTGTGCTGATGTGTGAGCGTAGCGAACGGGCACATAAGGGAGCCGAATACGATGCTGTAGCCAAAAATTTGCTGTTTTTTCGCTGTAAATTATTGCTTTTTAAAGAACGATTTTGTATAATCGCCGAGAGATAAAGACCCTGAGAAGTTTTTTATCTTTTTTCAAGCTGATGCTATGCTTTGGACGGTGTGTCCAAAACAGCCCGCTCGGCTTAGTTTTTTATTTTTATAACCTAATAATATCCTTACAATTATAAATTATAACCAATTTTGGTTATAAAGTCAAGTTTTTTTTAATTTTATGAAGAAAGAAATATCTTTTTTTGGCAGCCAACTGAAAAAAATTATGTTTGAAAAAAGTTTCACTCAACAGAAACTTGCGGACGAGCTCGGCATTGCTCAGGAAATGATAAGCCGCTGGATTAACGGCGTAAGAAACCCGTCTTTTAACTCCATAAAAAAAATTGCGGCGGTTTTGGATGTACCTGCAGATTGTTTTATTGAAAAACCGATAACGACAGCCGAAAATAATACGGCAAACAAAAACAACATTGATTTAATGGATAAAAAAGACATTAAACTATTGCTGCACGAAAAAGATATTGAAATACTTCAGCTGAAAAATAAAATTTTATCTATGGAAAATGAATTTTTAAAAAGAAGAAAATCGGAAGATTAAGGAAACGCCGATTAATTTATAAAAGATTCTTCTTTTCTTCAAATCTTCCAATCTTATAATCATCCAATCCTCCAATTTGCCTGCCTAAAAATTTTATAGTATAATTATCTTTATGAAAACAAAAAATAAAACGATGTCGGATTTGGGCGAATTCGGCCTGATAAACCACATAAAAAAATATAATACCAAACCTAAAAAAAATCACAACGTATTTTTGGATATAGGCGACGATTGTTTCGTTTATAATTTTCATAAAAATGCCAAGTATGTTGTAACTGCGGATATTTTAATTGAAAATATTCATTTTAAAACCGGTTGGTCAACGCCCGAACATATAGGACAAAAAGCAATGGAAGTAAACGTAAGCGATATTGCTTCTATGGGAACGGCTCGGCCTCTGTATGCTTTTGTTTGTGCGGGACTGCCGAAAAATATTTCCGAAAATTTTGTAAAAAAACTTTTCGGTTCCATAAAAAAAACATGCAATAAATACGATATACATCTTGCGGGCGGCGATACGGTAAGGGCTGAAGATATTACAATTTCCGTAACGCTTATAGGAATATGTTATGATAATCCCGTAACAAGAAACGGAGCCGAAAAAGGTGATTTTATTTTTGTATCGGGAACGTTCGGCGACAGCGGAGCGGGATTTGATGCAATTAATAATGAAAAAAATAAAACGGCTTATGAAAAAATATTGATAAAAAAACATCTTGTTCCCGAGGCAAGGCTGAAACTTGCAAACGATATGACAAAAAAAATAAAAATAACTTCCATGACGGATGCTTCCGACGGGCTGTATAAATCCGCAGAGCTTTTATGTGAAAATAAAGGTGCGGTAATAAATATGCAGAATATTCCCGTGTCGGAAAATTTAAAAAAATACTGCAAAAACGATTTAAAAAAAATATATAATTTTGCTCTGTTCGGCGGGGAAGATTTTGAGCTTGTTTTTACGGTTGATAAAAGAGATAAAGAAAAAGCGGAAAAACTTTTCGGCGGAAAAATAAAATGTATAGGTTATGTAACGGATGATAAAAAAATAAAATATTATATGAATAATAAATTAACGGATTTAAAATATGACGGATATAAACACTTTTAAAAATAAAATTTTTTATACCGAAACGGATACCGAAACAAGAAATTTAGGAAAAAAATTTGCGGCGGCATTAAAGCCCAAAGACATAGTTTTTTTTAACGGAGATTTGGGAGCCGGAAAAACTACGTTTATTCAGGGAATTTTATTTTATTTCGGTATAAGAAAATTTGCAAGAAGTGCCAGTTTTATGCTGGTAAGCGAATTTGAAACAAAACTCTGTCCCGTGTATCATTTGGACTTATACCGACTTGACGAAAATACTTCCATGGATTTGGGAATAGACGAATATCTTTTCGGCAACGGTATATGTCTTATAGAATGGGCAGACAGACTGAAACATTATAATATCAAAAATTATATTCAGGTAAATATTGAATATATTGATAACGGAAGAAAAATTGAAATTAAAAAATTTGAAAAAGGAAAAATAAAAAAATGAAAATACTTGCGATAGAAAGTTCGGGCTCTTCATTAAGCGTTGCATTATGCGAGAACGGAAATATAATAACGGAATATTTTTACAATGCGGGAAAAATTCATTCCGATATTTTGGTTCCTTTAACCGAGAAAATTTTGAAAGAAAGAAATCTTGAACCTAAAGATATTGATAAGTTTGCATTAAGTATCGGCCCGGGAAGTTTTACGGGAATAAGGGTAGCAATGTCGGTAATAAAAACGCTTGCCCAGACACAGAATAAACCTGTTGCGGCTTTTGACAGTTTGGAAATTTTAAAATCTCAGGTCAGCGTGAATGTAAAAGGAATAAAATTCGTTCCGGCGATTGATGCTCTGAGAAATGAAGTTTATGTTAAAGAAAAAAATGAAGTCTCAATAATTTCCATAGAAAAATTTATACAAAAATATAAGAAATACAAAAACAATATCGTTGTTATCGGCAATGCCGTATTTGTTTATAAAGATTTATTTTCCAAAGAACTCGGCAAAAATTCCGTATCGTTAAATCCCAACCTGCATTTCCCGAAAGCGTCAACAATTGCACTTATGGCAGAAGACGCTGACGGGATAACTTTTGATAAAACAGAACCTTTATACGGAAGAAAATCCTGGGCGGAAGAAAACAGTGCGGTAAAAAATCCGCGGTAAAAATTATCTAAAAATTATTTAAAAATTAATTTATCTTTTTCCAAATCAATTACAACTTTGCTTCCCTCGGCAATTTTGCCGGAAATAATTTCCGAAGATAACGGGTTAAGAATATAATTCTGCAACGCTCTTTTTAAAGGTCTTGCACCGAATGCCGGCTCATAACCTTTATCGGCAATAAAATCTTTAGCTTTATCGGTAAGAGTAACGGAAATCTTTCTGTCGGCAAGTCTTTTCAAAATAGCTTTCATTTGAATATCAATTATTCTGCCGATATCTTTCTTCTCAAGTCTTCTGAATATTATTATGTCGTCAATTCTGTTCAAAAATTCCGGTTTAAAATGTAAGTGCAGTTCCTCATCAATTTTCTTCTTTATCTGTTCATAGTCAAAATTCTCTTTAACAGGTTCCTTTTTGGAACCTTTCTTTTCAAAACCGATTTTGTCTTTATCAAAATTGAAACTGTCCTGAATGTACTGCGAGCCGACATTAGACGTCATAACTATAACGGTATTTTTAAAATCTACCGTTCTTCCCTGACTGTCGGTAAGCCTGCCGTCGTCAAGCAGCTGCAACATTATGTTGAATACGTCGGGATGAGCTTTTTCTATTTCATCAAACAGAACTACGGAATAAGGTCTTCTCCGGACGGCTTCGGTCAGTTGTCCGCCGTCTTCAAAGCCTACATATCCCGGAGGTGCACCGATAAGTTTTGATACGGCGTGCTTTTCCATATATTCGCTCATATCTATTCTGACGATATTTTTTTCGTCGTCAAACAGAAATTCCGCCAAGGCTTTTGCAAGTTCAGTTTTACCTACACCGGTAGGACCTAAAAACATAAACGAACCCATAGGCTTGTTCGGGTCGGATATTCCAGACCTTGAACGACGCACCGCATTTGCTATTGCAGAAACCGCATCGTTCTGTCCGATAACTCTTTCGTGCAGTCTTTCTTCCATATTCAACAGTTTTTTCGTTTCGCCTTCAAGCATTTTTGATACGGGTATTCCCGTCCACTTGCTAACAACTGCCGCTATATCGTCGTCGTCAACTTCTTCTTTCAACATTTTTTTATCTTTCTGCAATACCGAAAGTTTTTTATTTTCGTCG
>CAJOOL010000121.1 GCA_905236115.1 uncultured Endomicrobiia bacterium | reverse complement strand
ATGAGCAAAGCCCGAAGCAGATTTTGCCTATAAAGAGGCGGTTGAACCGCTTCAAGCGGAACTTCGCAGGGATACCGGGCAATTTATTGCGAGAAGTTCCAACGAATTTAGAGGCAAAAAGCCTTGCGGTTTCCGTTCAGAATTAATCAGCGTTTCCTTAAGAACATATCGGAGAATATATATGTCTAATGAAAATCTTTATTTTAAATAAAATTTTAAATTTTATATATGTACTTTGAGAAATCAAAACAAGAAACTTTGATAAAAATTTAAAAAAGTTATATAATCTTTGTCAAAATTTTTAAGGAACTTGTTTCCTAAGGAGAATGTAAATGAAAAAGTATGTTGCAGAATTCACGGGAACACTGTTTTTGGTGTTCATCGCTTGCGGTGTAGCTGCCGTATCGGGATGTAAATTTCCTGAAGCAGGCTATATTGCTACGGCTTTGGCTTTCGGCTTGACGATTGTTGCTATGGCTTATTCCATAGGTAATGTTTCGGGATGTCATGTAAATCCTGCCGTTTCAATCGGCGTATGTGTTGCAGGGAAAATGTCAGTTGCGGAATGCGTAAAGTACATTATTTCACAGTTTTTGGGTGCAATCTGCGGAGCATTGTTATTAGGTATTTGTCTCGGTAAATTTTCTGCATTGGGTGCCAACGGGTTCGGCGGAGCTTTGGCAAACGGAACAACCGTAACGGCATTGACGGCAATAATAATAGAAATAATATTAACGTTTGCTTTTGTTACGGCAATTTTGGGAGTTACGGATAAAAAAGAAAACGGAAATGTTGCAGGATTGGTTATAGGTTTAACGTTGGTTGTTATTCATTTAATAGGTATACCTTTTACGGGAACATCCGTAAACCCTGCAAGATCTTTCGGACCTGCTTTGTTTCAAAGCACAAAAGCATTAAGCCAGGTTTGGGTATTTATACTGGCACCGTCAATCGGCGGATTTTTGGCAGGTATGTTCTATAATGCTGTATTAAAATCAAAACAAAATTAATTTTATAAAAGTTATATTTTTACAATAAAATTTTTATGATTTATACACAAGTTCAGAGGCGGACGGGAAATTTTTTCTCGTTCGCCTCTTTAATGAAATATACATACAACAAATTTTAGAAGCGAAAAACAAAAAATTATTTTATTAATTTTTTATTATTTCTGTTATTCGGCAAATAATTTTCGAAAGTTACGACTTTTTTCCAGCTTTCTAATTCCAGCTGCTATGGGACAATCCTGTTATTTGTTAAAATTTTTATCATAATAATTTTTAAGTAATTTTGTTTAAAATTCAAATTTTTTGATTTATAAAAATATTTAATTGACTTATTTTACATTATAGTCGCCCCGCCATCTATACTATAAAACATCATCAAATAATTTTTAAAAATACCAACTTTATTCGGATCCTTAAATTTATCCGGTTTTGATATTCCTGTCCAAAAACGCTCTGTTCCTTCTCCTCCGGAACCACCGGCCAAAAACCAAGTAAAATATTTGTTCCCTCGTGCATCTACTCCCAATTTTGTTTCATTGCAAGTATAACCACTGTTCCAACCGTCTCTTAAAAAAGTTCCGTTTTCACTATAATATGCCTTTTGGGCGGACAATATTGCTCCCAGCAAAGCATACCCCTCAGCCAATTCTGCTTTATCAACGTACCCTCTATAAATCGGTACACTTATTACCGATAAAATAATAATGATGGCTATCGTTATTACCAATTCAACAAGGGTGAAACCACGCTGTCCGTCATGCCCGAATATCTCTGTCGGGCATCTCGTCGTTTTGTCGTTTCCATACTTCAATTCTTCTATACATCTATACTTCTGTTTTAGTTTTTTCATAATTTTTCTCCTTTTTTGTTTTTTATTTTTATATTATCCGAGGCTAACCCCTCGGGTTCCTCTTTTTGTCTTTCGCCGTTCAAAACTGTTCAACCTTTCAACTGAGAGATCCCCGACAACAACATTCGGGGATGACAAACTTAAGCGGTATTTTTATAACATAGATTCCCGATTAACGACTACAAAGTGCTT
>CAJOOL010000120.1 GCA_905236115.1 uncultured Endomicrobiia bacterium | reverse complement strand
AGTTTTAAAATTTTTTTGAAAAAATTATGATTTTCCGGAAAATTTTGGCTATTTTTAGTGGTTCCGATAATGTATATTATGTTAAGTTGAATATATAAAAATAAAATTATTTATATTAAAGTTTTTTGTTATAAAAAATAAAAATTTTTATATTTATCAACATTAAAACCGTTAATATTTATATTTTATTTTAAGTTTTATACAGTATCATTCACAGCTTGTGAATAAAGGAAATACTGATTAATTATGAATAAGCAAAGCCCGAAGCAGATTTTGCCTATAAAGAGGCGGAGTTTCGCAGGGATAGTTGATAACTTATCGCAAAGCCTTCAGTAAAGGTTATCTGCAACAGAAGTCTATAAATTTAAAATACTGTTTTATTTTGATGTATCCGGGACGATTGTTATTTATTTTTAAAAAAATCTGTCAGATGTTACAAAAAAGAAGTTGATACTTTTGAATATTTTTTAAAAATTTTTATCTTTTGAAAAACATACAGGTTGTTATTATTAAAAATTTAAAAAGATTTTGAAGTTTTTTAAATTTTTTTCTTAAACATCTCTAAATCCGCAAGAAAAAAGAGTTTTTATCCCCTTATTTTTAAATAAAAATATTTTATCTTCCATGTTTAAAAAAATATATTATATTATTAAGTTTTTGGAATAAAAATAATTAACACGTTTTTATATATAAATATAACTTTTTATTAAACAAAAACGTGTATTTTATACCAAATATTTAAGTTTTTTATAAAAATATTTAACACAAGTGTTAAAATAGTGTTATAAAAACATTCTTTTAGAAGTTAAAAAATGCTGTTTAAGGAAATGCTGATTAATTATGAATGAGCAAAAATTGAGAAAGGAAATTTTTAGACAGAAAATAAAAAATGGACATCAAAAAATTTAGAAAAAAACATATTGATAAGATTTAAAAAGAGAAGTTTGAAAAGAAAAAAATAGATAAAAATTCGGGGTAAATAGGACTTAAAAATTTCCCCCATGGAAATGCTAAAAAATAAAAGGATAGAAATCTGCAGTGTATGAAATTTGGGGATTAAATTTTTGCAGATTTGCAAAAAGAAAAGAAAAAAGAAGAAATAAAAAAACAGACAGAGAAAATATTTCCCCGCCTGAAGCAAACCGAACAACAAAAAAACAGAACAAACAAATTGAACAACTTATAAAAAAAATTTAAGGAAATTCAGCGTTTCCTAAAGAACCTCGGATTTTCTTATATCTTGAATCATCAATTGTAAAGCATCCCTGTTACAGTCCATATTGAACAAAATATCAAAATTATCTTTATAATTAAAATTATCCCTGTATTTTGCCGCACTCCAAAATACGGCATTGGCATAAACATTATCTTTGGAAACGGTAAACTTCAAATGGTCTTTATTAGGACCTATTATGACAATATCTTCAAATTTTATTCCCCTGAGCAGGAACAACGGTTGAGAATTTGCCGCACCGAACGGCTCAAGAACGGACAAATCATTATAAGTCTGTTTATTCAGTTCAACGGGGGCAAGTTCACAGTCAACAATAAACTTTTTGGCAATCATTTCAGTAGAAATCATTTCATCGGCCACTTTTTTTATCTGCTTTCTGAATTCTTCTATTTTAGAAATTTTTATGGTAACGCCTGCCGCATGGCTGTGCCCGCCGAACTTAACAAGCAAATCTTTAGTCCTTTCCAGTGCAGAAACCATATCAAACCCATCAATAGACCTGCATGATGCGGTAGCTTCGTCCGTTCCCTTATCTTCTATAAAAAGTATTACGGGTTTGCCGTAAAATCTCATAATTTTTGCAGCAACAATTCCGGTAACGCCGTGCTGTAAATCCTTTGCCAGAACAACAAAAATATTATCATTTTGAATATCACACTGTTCTTTTAACAAAATATCAAACTGTTTGGTATTTTCATTTTGAAGTTCTTTTCTTTCATTATTTAACTTTTTCAGCTCTACAAAAGCATTGTTTGCGTTATATTTATCCTCTGCAAGAAGCAAATTTGCGGAAATATCCGCTTTGCTCATTCTACCGGCCGCATTTATCATAGGTGCGACATACCACGATACCAGCTTGGCCGAAATTTTTTGATTTTTTAAAAATTCTTCAAAAATATACCCTAATCCCGGCCTTTTGGAAGAATTTTTATTAAATATTTCCAGCCCGCAGCGAACAAGAATTCTGTTTTCTCTTACAAGAGGAACTATATCGGCAATAGTCCCGAGTGTTACCAAATCTACATTATTTTCAAAAAATTCCAGCATTCTTCCGTCGTCATAAAATTCATTTTTACGGTATTGGGCAAGAAGATTTTCCGCCGTGAAATTTAATGAACCGGCAGAACCGGGAACAAAATTTTCCAAAAATACAAAATCCGTCATATCGTCTTCCGATATATATTTTTGTAAATCTTGATAATTCGTTATAATCCTTGCATAATCATTCCAATTGATTTCATTTAAAAGTTTTTCTTCTTTACTTATAATAATATCATTAACAAGGGTTATTATATATGCCGAACTTTTTTCGCCATCAACACAAACAACCGCAACTTTTTTGTCAAAATATTTTCCGTAAGTCTGCATTAAAGCCTGCGACACTTTGAAAGATACGCCGCAGCCCGCAAGCTCTTTAAAAGGATATTTACAGGAAGAAATTTTAGCATCAATAACACAATATGCGTTCGGCAGACCGTCAACGGGCGGTTCGTGATGATCGGTAATAATAACCTGCATACCTAAAGAATTGGCATATTCGGTTTCTTTTACCGCAGTAATTCCGCAGTCTACGGTTACTATAAGTTTTACATTTTCGGTTTTATATTTATCAACAATACTGCACGAAAGCCCGTAACCCTCATCAGACGGAATATACCAGACGACATTTCCGCCCAAAACATTTATGGTATTATAAAGTATAGCCAAAGATGTTACACCATCGGCATCCCTGTCAGCATAAATAAGAATTTTTTCTTTATCTTCTATCGCCTGTTTTATTCTTGTAACGGCTTTGTGCATATCTTCAAATAAAAAAGGATTAAATAAATCCTCAGTTTTGGGATAAATAAAGTCTTTCAGTGAATTTATATCTTTAAATCCTCTGTTTAAAAGGACTTTCAGCACCGTTTCGGGCAGCTGTGTCTGCTGTTTGAAATCTGCAAGCAAATCTTTATCAATATCTTGAATTATCCATTCATTATTGTTCATATTTTCTCTTTTCGGGAATATTTTTTAATAAGTTCAACATTTATTTTATCTGATGCTGAGCTTGCATCCGCAGTATCTTTGTGAATATAATCCCAGCTTTTTTATTTCATGAACACCGTCATAATGAGTTTTTCGCGGATCAACATAAACAAAATGCAAACCGTTTTTTTCGGCAAGTTCCAAACATATTTGCTTGATAATATCGTGCTTTTGGTAAGGGCTGGAAAGAAGCGTAGTTGAAAAATTCTTTATATTTTTATTTTTTGCGGTTTCAACGGTTTTTTCCAAACGTTTCAGATAACAGTAATAACATCTTCCTTTTTCACAGCTGACGGCATTATTCAGCCAAATGTCTTCATATTTTGTCTCGTCATCCAGCCAGTCTGCTTTTATTTCCGTTTTTTCTATATGCTGTAAGTCCATATATTTGTTCCACGCAGCGTATCTGGCAAGATGTTCTTTCAGCGGATATATATTGGGATTGAACCACAGACTTACTATTTGATAGTTATTAAGAAGTTTTATTGTAGATGCACTGCACGGTGCACAACAGGTATGTAATAATATTCTTTCCATAAATTAAAACAACTCTTTTTGAAGACTTTCCTGTTCAGTATTCTGACTGAACTTTTTCGGCAGAGGAATATTTAAATGTCTGTAAGCCACTTCCGTAACTACTCTTCCGCGCGGAGTTCTGGCCATAAAACCGGACTGTATCAAATAAGGCTCATAAACATCCGACACGGTTTCGGAATCTTCCGAAAGGGCAACGGCTATAGTTTCAATACCGACAGGACCGCCGGAAAACTTTTCTATAACGGTTCTGAGCAACGCTCTGTCCATTTTATCAAGCCCTTGTTCGTCAACTCCCAGTGCTTCCAATGCTTCACAGGCAACAGCTTTATTTATCTTCCCGCCTGTTCTTATCTCGGCAAAATCACGGACTCTTTTTAAAAGTCTGTTGACTATTCTGGGCGTTCCTCTGGAACGTTTTGCTATTTCTTCGGTTCCGTCTTCATCAATTGCTACGTTTATTATGGCTGAAGACCTTTTTACTATCTGCATAAGCTCATCTTTATTGTAATAGTTAAGATGCTCTATAATGCCGAACCTGTCTCTTAACGGACTTGACAGCATACCTGCTCTGGTGGTGGCACCTACCAAAGTAAATTTAGGAATAGGAAGTTTGATGGTTTTTGCGGACGGCCCCTGCCCGATAATAATATCAAGCTCGCTATCCTCCATAACAGGATATAAAGATTCCTCTACAAGGTGGTTCATTCTGTGGATTTCGTCTATAAAAAAGACATCACCTTCGGAAAGATTGGTCAATATTGCAGCCAAATCCCCTACACGTTCAAGCACCGGACCGGAAGTAGTTCTCAAATTCCCGCCCATTTCTTTGGCAATAATATGTGCAAGAGTGGTTTTGCCCAGTCCCGGAGGAGCATAAAACAAACAATGGTCCAAAGGCTCTTTTCTTTTTTTAGCCGCTTCTATAAAAACTTTTAAATTTTCTTTAAGTTTGGTCTGTCCTATGAAATTATCCAGACTTTGAGGACGTAAAGAGTTTTCCAGTTTTTCTTCCGGGTTAAGCTCTTTCGGCTCTACAATTCTCTGTTCTTCTTCAATTATTGAGTTGATGTCAAATTCTTTTCTGGACATAGTAAAAATAATTACAAATACTTCAATGCTTCCTTTATAATATCAGCTGAAGAAAAATTACCTGCGGAAGAATTTTCGCCGACAACTTTATCTACCGCCGTTCTTGCCTGTATTTCTTTATAGCCTAATGCCACCAATCCTTCAACGGCTTCAATTTCATTCATATTGGAAGAAGCAGCATTTTCAAAGCGTTTTTGACCGGCAGAAACATTAACTTCCGTAATTTTATCTTTCAATGCGGCGATAAGTTTTTCCGCAGTTTTTTTGGTAAAGCCGAATATTCCCGAAATCATAGCAGTATCTCTTCTTATCACAGCAGTTTTAAAATCCGCAAACGATTTGGAAATTTTTTCCAGATAATCCATTGCTTTTTTCGCACCTGTCGAGGGAACTTCGTCTTTTAACAGCATAAACATATCTCTTTCTTCACGGGATATAAAACCGTAATGAGAAACAGTTCCGCCGTACATAGATGCCGATTCCACAATGTAAAGTTTTATTTCGTTTCCCTCTTTTGGAAGTTTATTATATGTATCAACGGTAATACTGACACCGTACCCTACACCGGAAACATCCAGCACGGCAAAATTCTGTTTCTTTGAAGCTAATGTTCCTCTTAAAAAATCAATCATAAAAATTCAATTTATAATGTATAATTTATAATTAATTCTAAATTTTAAATTATACATTGTCATGTCTATTCTTCCTGCAAAATATCGCCGAGAGTGGGCTTTTCGTCATTGTTGGAGAACTGTTTTATCAGCTCTTTTTCCTGTACCTGTTCAAGCTTTCTTATGGACGCTTCCAGCTTTCTTTCTTTTAAATCCGCCTTGATTATTTTCGCTTCTATTTCTTCGCCCTCTTTAGGCAGTTCCTGAGCTTTATTTTCATAAGAAAGTTCATTCTTTTTAATCAGCACTTCTATATTCGGCTCAATTTCAACAAAGAAACCGAAATCGGAAACTCTTATAACTTTACCTTTTACGGTCATACCTGCTTTATATTTTTTATACGGATCTTCGGTTAAATGTTTTACGGATAAAGCTATTTTTTCGTTCTGCGTATTTACCGATAAAACTACGGCTTCCACTTCCTGCCCTTTTTTGACAACTTCATCCGGATGTTTAATATTTTTAAACCAAGAGAATTCGCTGATATGTATAAGCCCTTCTACACCTTTGGTAAGCTCAACAAAAGCACCGAACGGAGTAATATTTTTTACTATTCCTTTTACTTTCCTGCCCGGAGCATAATGGCGTGCAGCTTCTTCCCAAGGATTGGGGGTCATTTGTTTTACCGAAAGTGCAATTTTTTTATTTTCTTTATCACAATTGATAATTTTCACTTCTATTTCATTTCCCGTTTTAACTTCTTTTTTGAAAAGATGTTCCGCATCGTTCCAAGCATATTCGCCGACGGGTAAAAGCCCCTCTACGCCTTTTTCCAGCTCTACAAATGCACCGTAAGGCATTATGGAAGTAACTGTTCCTTTTATGCTCATGCCTGCAACATATTTTTCCCCTGCACTGTCCCAAGGATTAACGGCCAGCTGTTTCATGCTTAAAGCAATTTTTTCATTTTCTTTATCTATTTTTGCAATCTGCACTTTTACAAGCTGCCCGACATGAAGAATATCTTCAACTTTTTTTACCTTATACCAAGCAAGTTCCCCTATATGCAGATAACCGTCTATTCCGCCCAAATCAACAAATGCCGCTGAAGCGATAATCTTCTTTACCGTTCCGTTTACAATCTGCCCTTCGGATAAAGTTTCAAGCATTTGGGCTTTTTTGGCAGCTTTTTCGTCTTCAAGAATTTTTCTTCTGGAAAGAGTAATTTTTTTGTCGTATCTGTTGAATTCCGTAATCAAAAATTCATAGTTCTTACCTATATATTTGTCGGTTTCTTTTACAAAAACGGTATCCAGCTGCGATATGTGCAAAAACGCATTTACGCCGACATTTACCATAAGGCCGCCTTTAACCGCTTTTATTACAGTTCCTTTGACTTTTTCTTTCTTTTTAAAAGATTCTTCCAGCCTGTCCCACGCCTCTTTTTCAAGAATTTCTCTGTAAGAAAGCTGAACAACCGAACGACCGGAATTTTTTACGAAAACTTTTACCGTTGCACCGTTCTTTAATTCTTTGGGAATTTCCATACCTTCAAATTCATTCTTAGGTATAATTCCCTCGGATTTCATTCCCAAATCCGCCATAAACCCCTCGTCGGTTTCCGCAACTATGGATGCATCTACAATCTGCCCGTTTCTTAAAGGCTGCTGAAAATCGTTCCCGAGCAAATCCGCCATGGAAATGCTTTCGTCTTCTTCAAACTTCGTCAAATTATCTTGATTGTTTTCCGTCATTTTACTTCTCCCGTTACCTGTTTATATTTAAATAGAATATTCTTCTATTTTTGTTTTTATTTTCTCTATTATCCAGCCCGGCGTTGAAGCACCTGCCGTTATCCCGGCCTTTTTTACATTATCAAACCAAAATTTTTTTATTTCGTCAACATTTTCAACATGATAAGTTTTTGTTATAGCGGAACATATCTGATAAAGCCTTGTGGTATTTCCGGAATTTTTCCCTCCGATAACTATCATAACATCAGCTTCTTTTGCCAGCTTTTCCGCTGCCGACTGTCTGTCAAAAGTGGCTTGGCATATCGTATTAAAAACTTTCACTTTTGATATTTTTGCAATTTCTTTTACTATTTCATCAAATTTCTTTCGGCTTTGCGTAGTCTGGCTGACTATATAAATAATATCCGTCTTTTTTACGTTTTTAATGTCTTTTTTATCTTCAACCACTAAACATTTTCCGTTGCCGTAAGAAACTGCAGCCACTACTTCCGGATGATTTTTTTCGCCGACAATAACTATCTGCTCGGTTTTTTTATCGGTACTTAACTCTTTTACTATATCCTGCACTCTTTTAACGAAAGGACACGCCGCATCAATAAGTTTGATATTTTTTTTCTCCGACAACTTGTTGTAAACGTCCAAAGGTATCCCGTGCGTTCTTAAAACAAGAACACCTTTTTCTATTTTGGAAAAATCTTCAATAACTTTGATATTTTTACGTTCCAGCCTTTCAACTTCCTGCGGATTATGAATAATCGGCCCGAAAGTATAAACTTCTTTATTTATTTCGGCTATTTGTTCCGCCAAATCTATGGCACGCTTTACACCGAAACAGAACCCGGAACTATCGGCAACTTTTATTTCCATTGCATATCTTCTTCAAATTTTATAGTTTTGTTATTATATTAAATTTTTCAAACTTATGTCCAATAATTAAAGGCACTGATTTAGGGAATTCCAAAGAATTTAGAGACAAAATCTGCCTCAAAAAATTTTTAAGAATTAACCAGCATTTTCTTTATTGCAGTCAAAACCTCTTCCGAAAGTTTTAAATAATCTTCTTTCTTATAATCTTTCGGCGGGTATATAGGTTTGCCGTATTTTATTTCAAGTTTT
>CAJOOL010000119.1 GCA_905236115.1 uncultured Endomicrobiia bacterium | reverse complement strand
TGTATGTTTCAATAAAGGAAAATTTTTACAGAGAAGGCAAATGTTATAAAGTTAATTCTTTACGCGGAGCTTGTTTTATAATAAATAAAAAATATATGGGCGATGTAGGCTGTTTTGACGAAAGATATTTTTTCTATTTGGAAGAAACCGATTTGTTCAGACGATTGAAGCTGGCAGGGAAAAATATCTGTTATCTTCCCGAAGCCAGAGTTTATCACTACGGCGGGCTTGGCAGCGACGATAAAATGACATTTGATAAAAAGAAAATGTATAACGAATCTTTATTGAAATATTTTGAAAAGAACAGAAACAAATTTGAAAATTTTGTCATAAAGAAATTTATTGGTTGTAAATTATAAATTGTCTTTTTCTGTCATTCCCGAGTGTAGTCGGGAATCTCATAGTTAAAAATTAATGGTTGAAATAAAATAGTATGAACAAAATATCGCTTGTGATGATTACTAAAAACGAAGAAAAAAATCTTGCCAAATCTTTGGACAGTGTAAAAGATTTGGTAAATGAAATTGTGATACTTGATAGCGGTTCTGCCGACAACACCGTTGAAATTGCCAAACAATACGGTGCTAAAATTTTTACAAGAAATTTTGATAATTTTTCCAACCAAAAAAATTATGCTCTGTCGCTTGCTTCAAACGAATGGGTTTTACATCTTGATGCCGACGAATATTTATCGGACGAATTAAAAGAAGAAATTAAGAAAAATATTTGTGATGTTGACAGCGTGGATTATGACGGATTTTATTTAACAAGAACTAATTTTTTCCTCGGCAGACAGATGAAGCATTCCGGTATGGCAAAAGAATTTCGTCTCAGACTTGCAAAAAAAATTTTGTCGCAGTATACAGGCGGGGTGGTACATGAAAGATTGGAAGTTAAAGGAAAAATAGGTTACTTAAAAAATATTTTTTATCATAATTCGTTTCCGAATTTGGATAATTATTTCAAAAAGTTTGACCAATACACCACTCTTGATGCCCGCAAAAGATATGACGAAAATAAAAAATTTCATATTACCGATATTTTGTTCAGACCGGTTTTAGGCTTTATAAAGCCTTACATTTTAAAAGCAGGTTTCCTTGACGGTCTTGAGGGGTTTATCTGGGCAGTCCTCAGCTCTTATTATATTTTCATAAAGTACGTAAAGCTGTATCTGATAAATTCCCGTTAAAAATATACTCTTAACTCTTTACCAAAATAGGATTACGATCCTAGAATTTTTAGGATTGCAATCCTTAAATTTCCAGGATTACAATCCTGTTTTATACTAATTTATAAAAATAGTCAGTCTTTTGTTTTGTATTGTTTTATATTAATAAACAAACATTTTTTTTATTTCTTTTAGTAAATGCTGATTAATAATTAATCAGCATTTACTTAATCAGTGTTTCCTTTATTCTCAATACAACCGCTTCGCAAACTTTCCATTATTTAGTATAATATAAAAAACAATTCAGAAAATGACAATTAATATAAGATTAATGTAAGCGACGATTAAGTAAATGCTGATTAATTCTAAATGGAAACCTTGAGGCGGATTTAGCTTCTGAACTTGTTGAAACTTTTTATTGAGGAGTATTTTATGTGCGGAATAGTGGGTTATACGGGAAGCAAAAATGCCGTTGACGTGGTTTATAACGGTTTGGAAAAACTTGAATACAGAGGCTACGATTCTGCCGGCATTGCAGTTATCGCCGCAGGAAAAATTGAAAGAAGAAGAAGCGTCGGAAAGCTGATAAATCTGAGGGAAAATATAAATTCAAATCCTATTTCCGGAAATATCGGCATAGGCCATACCAGATGGGCAACACACGGCAAACCCAGCGAAGAAAATGCCCACCCTCATACGGATTGCAGCGGAAAAATAGTAGTAGTGCATAACGGAATAATTGAAAACTACGTTCAGCTCAAAAACGAACTGCAAAACGAAGGACATATTTTCGCTTCCGAAACTGATACCGAAGTTGTCGCACATTTGATAGAAAAATATTATAAAGAAAAAAATTCACTTCTTGACGCCGTTCAGTCCGCATTGAAAGATATCAGAGGTGCTTATGCTCTGTGTGCTGTTTGTGCCGACGACAAGTCACAGATAGTTGCTGCAAGAAAAGATGCTCCGCTGGTTATAGGGCTGGGCAAAGAAGAAAATTTTATAGCTTCGGATGTTTCCGCACTGCTGGCCTATACCAAAGATGTAATATTTTTGGAAAATGGCGACACAGCACAGATAAAAAAAGACGGCATAAAAATATTTGACGGACAGTGTAATGTTGTTGAAAGAAAACCTCAAAAAATTTTATGGAATGCTCTTCAGGCGGAAAAATGCGGTTACAAACATTTTATGCTGAAAGAAATTTATGAACAGGCTCAAACAATACAAGATACTTTCAGAGGAAGAATTTCCGACGAAGAAAACAGAATTATACTTCAGTCCGTCGGGCTTACAAAACAGGATTTGGAAAAAATTTCAAGAATTTGCATAGTCGCCTGCGGCACTTCTTATCATGCAGGGCTTACGGCAAAATTCTTATTTGAAAACTTTACCAAAATTCCTACGGAAGTCAACATCGCTTCCGAGTTCAGATACGGAGAACCTGTTATAGACGATAAAGTTTTAACAATCTTTATTTCGCAGTCCGGCGAAACGGCGGATACTTTGGCGGCTTTAAGACTGGCCAAAGAAAAAAAATCTAAAACCGTTGCAATATGCAATGTGGTCGGCTCAAGCATCAGCAGGGAAGCCGATTATGTTTTATACACGCACTGCGGCCCCGAAATAGGCGTAGCATCCACAAAAGCATTTACCGGACAGCTTACGGCATTGTATCTTTTGGTAATGTTTATAGCAGATAAAAAAGAAACCGTAACAAAAAAACAGCTTGCGGATTTTATTGCAGGTCTGCGGGATATTCCGAATAAAATTGCCGAAACGCTTAAACTTTCCGATGATATAAAAGCTGTTGCAAAACTTTTTCAAACTACAAAGCAGTTTATTTATCTTGCAAGAAATATCAACTATCCTATAGCTCTTGAGGGAGCCTTGAAGCTGAAAGAAATTTCTTACATTTATGCGGAAGGTTATCCTGCAGGCGAAATGAAACACGGACCGATTGCTTTGATTGATGAGACCATGCCTGTTATGGTTATAGCTACCGGCAGTAAAGTGTATGAAAAAATTTTAAGCAATATTGAAGAGGCTAAAGCAAGAGGTGCCAAAATTATTGCCATCGCAAATAAAGAAAATACAGAAATTGTCAAAAATTCCGACTACCGTATTTTTGTTCCGTCAACTCAAGAATATCTTTCTCCGCTGATAAACGTGATACCGCTTCAATTCTTCGCTTATTATGTTTCCGTAATGAAAGGCTGCGATGTTGACCAGCCGAGAAATTTGGCTAAGTCCGTTACAGTTGAATAAGTGTTTCCTTTATTTCCTTAATATTTTTATTACTTCTTCAATTGAAAGATTTTGTTCCCGTGCGATTTTTGATACGTCGTCATATTCGTATTTTATTTTTGTTGTTCCGTAACCTTTGGAAACTTTTTTTCTTACTTCGCCGAAAACCGTTTGTATTTTTTCCGTTTTTCTGTCAAGGCTGTATCTGCGGCTTATATTTTCTCTTATGCCTAAAGTGGTGGTATGCTTAAAAATCAAACCGATTATTTTATCTTTGATATCCTGTTTGCATATAACGGAAAGAATCAGCCCCGGACGGGACTTTTTCATACAAACATTTGTTGTATATACATCTAATGCCCCCGCTTCAAAAAGTATTTCCATAGCAAAACCTATCCTTTCCGGAGTTATGTCGTCTATGTTGCAGGAAAGTTCAACAATGCTGTTTGTATTTTCTGAAGTCCCTAAAAATGCTCTTAAACAATTGGTATAAGAAAAATTTTTCTTTCCCATACCGTAACCTGTTTTTTCAGTTTTCATAATCGGCATATCTGCAAAATCAGTTACAAAATATTTAAGTAAAGCCGCACCTGTGGGGGTACATAATTCTTCTTTAATTACACCGCCGTAAATCGGCACATCTTTTAAAATAAATGCCGTTGCCGGTGCGGGAACAGGCAAAATACCGTGTGCACAATGAATATGTCCTCCTCCGACATTTACCGGGGAAGATATAACTTTTTCTATCCCGAGTTTGTCCATTAAAATACATACTGCGGTAATATCGGCAACAGCATCAGTCGTTCCGACTTCATGAAAATGAATTTCCGTTACGGGAACTCCGTGAACGCTGCTTTCGGCTTCGGCTATCAATTTATAAATTTCCGTTACATCATTTTTTATTTTTTCGGAAACTTTCAAAGAATTTATAATTTCGGTTATTTCCCGAAAAGACGCATGATTATGTGCATGATTATGCGTGTGGTTATGATTATGTTCGTTATTTTTATGACAGTGATGATGTTCGCCGATGTGTTCATTACTATGTTCGCTGCAGTTATGTTCGTGTTCAATAAAAATATTTTCTTCTTTTATTCCGTCAACGGATACGTCAATCTGCGTTCCGACAATTCCGCATTTTTCCGTCTTTTTTGCCGAGAAAAAAGTTTTGGGAATTCCGATACCGTTCATTTGATTTATAAAATCTTTTTTTTCAGCATCGTCCAGCAGTTCATATAAAGCGGCGGTAAGCATATCGCCGGCAGCACCCATGGAACAATCCAAATATAATGTTTTCATTTTTTTATCTCCGTGTGATTAATCATATTTGCCAGATAGCCTGCTCCGAAACCGTTATCAATATTTACCACCGATACACCTGCAGAACAAGAATTCAGCATTGACAAAAGTGCCGACAATCCGTGAAAAGAAGCTCCGTACCCCACGCTTGCAGGAACGGCAATAACCGGACAATCCGCCAGCCCGCCTATAACGCTTGCAAGAGCACCTTCCATTCCCGCAACTGCTATGATAACCGAAGCACTCATAATATCATCAATGTGAGCCAAAAGTCTGTGCAGTCCGGCAACGCCGACATCATATAATCTGACAATATTATTTCCGAAAAATTCCGCAGTAATTGCGGCTTCTTCCGCTACGGGAATATC
>CAJOOL010000118.1 GCA_905236115.1 uncultured Endomicrobiia bacterium | reverse complement strand
TAAAAAATCGCAGAGCGATTTTTTAAGGGGTTCAAAATGACTTCTTTAAAGAAAGGTTTGTATGTTCTACCAAGTATGTTTACGGCAGGGAATTTGGCATCAGGTTTTATTTCCATACTACTGTCAATAAACGGAAATTTTGATGCAGCTGCATGGTTTATAATGCTTGCTATTCTTTTTGATATGACAGACGGAAGAGTGGCAAGACTCACCAAAACAATGAGCAAATTCGGTATGGAGTTTGATTCTCTGTGCGATTTGGTTTCTTTCGGCGTGGCACCTGCAGTATTGATGTATCAAATGGTCTTGAATAATATGAGCAATATCGGCATAGCGATAGCTTTAATTTTTGTTATTGCCAGTGCGGCAAGACTAGCCAAATTTAATGTTAAAGCTATGGAGCCTGTTGATCATTCAAAGCCTCACAGCGATACGTTTTCCGGGCTTCCTACACCTGCATCTGCCGGAGCAATAGCTTCATTTGTTTTATGTTTCAGTCTGCTGGACGAAGAGATTTTAACATTTAAAACCATTCCCGTATTAATGAAAAAAATGCCGTTTTTCTTTGACATAATGCCGATAGTTATGGTTCTTTTGGCTTTCTTGATGGTATCTACGGTTCCTTACGGGGCATTTAAACATATTAAGTGGACAAAACCGAAATCTTTGCAGATTTTCTTTTTGGCAATAATTTTTGTGGCATTGATATTGACGTTTCCGCAGAATATGTTCTTTATAATATTTTTCGGATATATATTGTCGGGGTTGATAATACTGATAATAAGATATTATAAATTAGGCAGAGCTTTTGCGAAATCCAGACATAATAAGAAAAATTGAAGAGTTTTTTTGTAAATCATAAATTATAAATTGGTAAAGGGGTGTTTAAATATGGTTAAAAATAAGAAAGATACGGTAGTATTTTTTGATACTACTTTAAGGGACGGTGAACAGTCGCCCGGAGCAAGTATGACTTTCCAGGAAAAGCTGTTGGTTGCTCAGCAGCTGGCTGCAATGAATGTGGATATTATAGAAGCAGGGTTTCCCATATCAAGTACGGGGGATTTTGAGTCCGTAAAATCAATTGCGAAACAGGTAGAAGGGCCTGTTATATGCGGGCTTTGCAGAGCCAATGAAAAAGATATTACAACTTGCTGGAATGCAATAAAATATTCCAAAAAACCGAGAATTCATACATTCATTGCAACATCGGATTTGCACATAGAAAAGAAATTACAGAAGACAAGACAGCAGGTTTTTGATATGGCGGTGAAAGCCGTAAAACTGGCAAAAAGTTTCTGTGACGATGTGGAATTTTCCGCGGAAGATGCCAGCAGGAGCGATGTGGAATATTTGTGTTCCGTTGTGGAAGCCGTTATTGAAGCAGGTGCGACTACGGTAAATATTCCCGATACGGTAGGATATTCTATTCCGTCGGAATTCGGTAAATTGATTGCAACGATAAAACAAAACGTAAAAAATATAGATAAAGCCGTTATCAGCGTGCATTGCCATAATGATTTGGGCTTGGGTGTTGCCAATTCTTTGGCAGCCATAGAAAACGGTGCAAGACAGATTGAATGTACCATTAACGGTATAGGCGAAAGAGCGGGAAATGCCGCATTGGAAGAGATAGTTATGGCGATAAAAACAAAGCCGTTGTTTTATCCCGTATCGTATAATATTAAAACAAAAGAAATTTATAAAACCAGCAAATTGGTTTCCAACTTGACAGGCGTGGTTGTTCAGCCGAATAAAGCTATCGTCGGGATAAATGCTTTTGCTCATGAGTCCGGTATACACCAGGACGGTATGCTGAAAGATAAAAGCACTTATGAAATTATGTCTCCGCAGGATGTGGGTGTTCCGGAAAGTATGCTGGTATTGGGCAAACATTCGGGACGTCATGCATTCTTTAAGAGATTGAAAGATTTGGGTTATAAATTGGAACCGAATGTTATGGAAGATTTGTTTGCAAAGTTTAAACTTCTTGCGGATAAAAAGAAATGTATTTTTGACGACGATATAGATTCTTTGGTGGAGCAGGGTGTATCCGGCGTAAAAGAAATTTATTCCGTTGACTATGTAAATGTTACTTCCGGCGTGGGGGTAATACCTACGGCAACAATAAGATTAATCAAAAATTTGAAAAACAATAAATCCGAAGTTCTGCAGGAAGCTGCCTGCGGGGCGGGACCTGTGGATGCCGCCTACCGTGCAGTAGACAAAATAACCGGCTTGAAAGTGGATTTGACCGACTATACTTTAAGAGCGGTTTCCGGCGGTGAAGATGCTCAGGGCGAAGTAAATATAAAAGTAAAATTTGAAGATGCCGTTTATACCGGTAAAGGTATGTCAACGGATATTGTTGAGGCAAGTATAAATGCTTACGTTCATGCCGTAAATAAAATAGTTGTGATGCAGCTTGGAGGTAAAAAATAAAATGGGACATACCATAACAGAAAAAATATTGGCCGCACATTGCGGTAAAAAAGAAGTGTTTCCGGGCGAATTTATAGAGCCGAAAATTGATATATCTTTATCCAACGATGTTACAGCACCTTTGGCAATAAAAGAGTATTTAAAAACCGGCGTAAAGAAAGTTTTTGATAAGAACAAAATCGCTTTCGTTATGGACCATTTTACGCCCAACAAAGATATAAAATCCGCCGAAAACGTAAAATTCGTCAGAGAATTTGCAAAAGAACAAAAAATTAAACATTATTACGAGGGCGGCAATGTCGGTATAGAGCATGCTCTTTTGCCCGAACAGGGGATAGTTGTTCCCGGCGATATTGTTATCGGTGCGGATTCGCATACGTGTACTTACGGTGCGTTGGGGGCATTTTCCACGGGCGTAGGTTCTACCGATGTGGGGGCTTCTCTGGCAACGGGGAAAGTATGGCTGAAAGTTCCTCAAACGATAAAATTTGTTTTGAAAGGCAAACTCAATAAATATGTCAGCGGTAAAGATGTGATACTTTATATTATCGGCAAAATAGGCGTTGACGGTGCATTGTATCAAACTATGGAATTTACGGGCGAAGCCGTAAAAAAATTAAAAATGTCCGACCGTCTTACGATGGCCAATATGGCTATTGAGGCGGGGGGAAAGTCCGGTATTTTTCCTGTTGATAAGATAACGCTTGATTATGTTTCGGACAGAGCTTTAAGAAAATTTAAAGTTTATGAAAGCGACAAAGATGCAAAGTATGCCGATATAATAGAAATAAACTGTTCGGAAATTTATCCTCAGGTATCGCTGCCGTTTTTACCGTCCAATGCAAAAGCCGCAAAAAGTTTGAAAAAGACTTATATTGACCAAGTAGTGATAGGTTCCTGCACTAACGGAAGAATTGAAGATTTGCGTGCGGCTGCGGCGATATTGAAAGGCAAAAAAGTCAATAAGAATGTAAGAACAATAATTATCCCGGCAACGCCTCAAGTGTATG
>CAJOOL010000117.1 GCA_905236115.1 uncultured Endomicrobiia bacterium | reverse complement strand
TTCTGAAATCTCTGAAAAAATCCGCAAGAAACTGAATATAATTTTCCGTTTTTATTTTTTCTTTTATCAGTTTGAAACTGAAATCGTCAGTACCGCTAAATTCCAACAAAGAACCGTAATCATTAATAAATCTGATGGAATTTATACCGCTCATTCCGGAATTCCGTTTGAAATAAATATAAATATATTTTTTATCTTCCGAAACTCTCTCGGCAAAAACTTGTTTTGCTCTTATTTTTACTTCGGCAATTTTAAAAAGGTTTTCCACACTTACGGGAAGTTTGCCGAACCTGTCTTTTAATTCGTTTGAAATATTTTCAATATCCTGCCCGCTTGAAATATTGGAAATTTTCCTGTAAAATAAAATTCTTATATCTTCGTCTTCAATATATTCCTGCGGAATATAGGCATCGACATACAAATCTATTTCAACGTTCATTTTCTTATTCTGCTCGTCATCATAAATTCCTTTTACTTTTTGTCCTTCTTCCGCCAGCAGACGTGAAAACATTTCAAAGCCGATATCCCTCACAAAGCCGTGCTGTTTTGCACTCAGTATTCCTCCGGCACCGCGTATTTCCAAATCTTTTAAAGCTATTTTATATCCGGAGCCCAGCTCGCTGAAATCTTTCATCGCTTCCAGTCTTTTTACGGCGTCCTCATTCATATTTTTATCTTTATACAACAGATAACAATATGCCTTTTGTTTGTCTCTGCCTATTCTTCCTCTCAGCTGGTGTAGCTGCGAAAGACCGAAATTTTGGGCATCTTCTATTATCATTGTATTTACCGTCGGTATGTCAATTCCCGATTCTATAATTGTTGTGGCAATCAGCACATCCGTTTGTCTGTTTAAAAAACGCCACATCACTTTTTCTATTTCTGCGGCTTTCATCTGTCCGTGGATGACTTCCACTTTTATACCGCCGACCAGTTTTTTTATTTCGGCTTCTTTGTTCCAAATAGTTTCAACCCTGTTGTATACATAAAATACCTGTCCGCCTCTGGAAATTTCCGCTTCAATAATATTTTTTATAAGTTCGTCATTGTAAAAAGAAATATTTGTTTCTATCGGCAGACGTCCGTCGGGCTGTGTTTCTATTAACGATAAATCCCTCAGGCCGTATAATGCCCCCGACAGGGTTCTTGGAATGGGCGTTGCCGACAGCATAAGTATGTCAATATTTTTTTTCAACTGTTTGATTTTTTCTTTCTGTTTTACGCCGAACCTGTGTTCTTCATCTATTATCAAAAGTCCCAAATCTTTAAACTCCACATCTTTTTGCAGAAGTCTGTGCGTTCCGATTATAATATCAATGTTTCCTTTTTTTAAATCTTCAAGAATTTTTTTCTGTTCGGATATTTTTTGAAAACGGCTGATAACTTCCGTTCTTGCCGGAAATGCCGCAAGCCTTGACGAAAAAGTGTTGTAATGCTGTTCTGCCAAAACCGTAGTCGGCACAAGCACTGCAGCCTGTTTTGACTGACACACCGTTTTAAATGCGGCACGCAAAGCCACTTCCGTTTTGCCGAACCCCACATCGCCGCAAATCAATCTTTCCATCGGGTAAGGTTTTGAAAAATCGTTGTTTATGTCTTCTATGGCTTTCAGCTGGTCGGCAGTTTCTTCATACATAAAAGAATTGGCCAAATCTTTTTCCAGTGAGGAATTTTCCGGATACGGAGTTCTGCTTACTTTGGAACGCTGAGCATAAAGTTTTAATAATTCTTTTGCAAATTCCGATGCTTCCTGCCGTGCTCTGTTTTTTACGTGTTCCCACGCAAAAGTATCCATGGAATACAGCTTCGGTTTTACACCTTCAACACCGATATATTTCTGCACTACTTTAAAGTCGTCGGGCGGAACGTAAAGTTTATCTCCTTTTGCATATTCTATGCACAGATATTCGGCAGTCTTATCGGGCTGTTCTATTTTTTTCAGTCCTTTATATTTTCCTATTCCGTATTTTTCATGAACGACAAAATCCCCTGCGGAAATTTCCCATATTCCCTCAATTCTTTTTCCGCCTTTTATCTTAGGAAAACTTACGGGCTTTCTTTTATACAAAATTTCTTTTGTGGAAATTACGGCAAGCTCGTCTTTTAAATAAAATCCGTGCCACAAAGACGAAATTATCATTGCCGGAATATCCTGTTGCCGCCATTTGTTTTCTAAAAACAGTTCCGTCATTTTCTGCTTTTCAGGTTCGTTGGAACAATATATTTTTATATCAATGCCTGCATTTTTAAAATCGGAAATTAAATTTATAAAATATTTTATGTCGCCCTGAAACCCCTGAAAACTTTGATAATTATAATGTATGGAATTTTTATTCAACGGAGCATTTATCAGTAGATTATATTTTTCAAAATTTTTGTTTTGTTCGATTTTTTCATCGCAGTAAACCGTATAATTTTCGGGGAGCTGTTCCAAAAGCGTAGTTTTTACATCCGTTGTTTTGTATGGAAGTATGTTTATTTCTTTCAGATATTCATCCGAACGCTGCGTTATGTAGTCAAATGTTTTTATTGTGCCGACACTGTCAAATTCAAAAGATATTCTCACCGGCTTTTCGCTGTCCGCACACCAAATATCCAATATTTCACCTCTTACCGAAAACTGTCCTTTGTCTTCCACAAAATTTTCTCGTTGGTATCCGATTTTCGCAAGCTGTTTTATCAGCAGTTCGTATTTATAATCTTTGTTTACTTTTATGTTTATGGAATTGTCCGACAACGCATTGAAAGTTAAAATTTCTTCGTTTACGGAATTTTCATCCGCAACGATAACGATATTGTTTTTTTCTTCCGTGCCGATGCCGCACTTCATTATTTTTGACAGGGTTATTATTTTTTCGGCCTGTTCGGATGCCGGGTATTTTAAAATCTGAAAATTATATTCTGCAAGAAAAGTTTTTATATCCTGAAAAACCGTATCTATATCTTTATCTTTTAAAATTACCAGCAGAGATTTGTTGTTATCAATAACATATCTTGACAGAAAATGTGCAATTGATGCTTCGTTAATTCCCGATAAAAAAATCTTTTTCATATTTTTATTTTGTTGGAAAATGCCGAAAGGCTGCGGTAAACAAAATCCGCTTTTGCTTTTATTTTTATATTTTCTTGAGACAATATTATAACATATTTTTATTTCTTTTTTATGGAAAGTTTTTTATCTTGGCTGCCGGCGGGAAGAGTTTTTTATTTCGGTGATTTCTTTTTCAAGTTTTATAAGTTTTGTGCCGAACTGTTTTTTTAGTTTTAAAATTTCTTCTTCAATGTTTTTGAATTTCAAATTCATAAATTGTTTTATATCGCTGTCTTCAATATTTTTATTTTCGGTTTCATCTTTATCTTCTGTCAAGTCTTTTGCATATACGCCAAGTGCTTTGGCTATTTTTTCTACGGTTTCCGGTTTAGGGTTTCTTGCTCCGGTTTGATATGTGCTGATAAAAGACTGTGTGGTATTTAGTTTTTCCGCCAGCTCTTTCTGTGTTATGTTTTTCTCAAACATTATTCTTTTTAAATTTTTTGTGAATTTGTTTTCCATAAGAAAAAACACCGATAAAAAGCACAATAAAAAAATACTTGACTTTATAAACAAATGTTGTTATAATATCAACAATAGCATTGATAGAAATTTTAAATAAAATAAAAGCCGAGCGGGCTGTTTTGGCATACAGCCAAAGCATAGCACAGCTTGGAAAAAGATAAAAACTTTGACACAGGCTTTATCTTCTCGGCGATTATACAAAAAATCAGAGATTTTTTGTATGGCTGAGAAGC
>CAJOOL010000116.1 GCA_905236115.1 uncultured Endomicrobiia bacterium | reverse complement strand
TCGCTTGTCCCGCCGGTTGCAACAATAATTTTGCCGATGCCCGAGGGTTTAGGAATTTTTCCCGTAATGCCGATTTGTGCATCATTAAAATATTTTATGCGGAATTTTTTGGAAATAATATTTTTCTTCTCTTTTTGAAGACGCGTAATTAAAATGTTATCCTGTCCGTCGGCTTTCATTGCTTTTATAATTCCGATTATCTGCTCGGCTGTTTTTCCTGCACCGTAAATTACTTCGCTTGCTCCTTTGCGGAATTTTCTGTGCAAATCAATCTTGGCGAAATCAATATCTTCAAACGGTTTCTTTTTTATTTTCAACATTGCATCTTTTACGGAAAGTTTACCGTCTTTAACGTTTTCAAGTATTTGTTTCAATTCAGCGTTCATCCCTTGCCTCCAAGTCAAGACAAACATTTTTATAATCTTCGGATAACTTTTTAAGTATTTTTTTTCTGTTTGAAATTACCAACGGAATTTGTTCTTTTTTTACCTGAATTTTTGCCGTGTCGCCGACGGTTCTTACCCTAAAATCTGAAAAACCTAAAGTAAAAAGATAATCTTCCGCTTTTTCCGTTCGCCGTAAAAGATGTTTGTTTATTTTTTGTCCCGTAACTATGCGTGTTGCAAGACATGTGTAAGATATTTTGTTCCATGTCGGCAGATTTTCTTTTTTTGATAATTTACGGACGGCGGTTTTGGTAAGTTTGCATATTTTAAGAGGCGACAAAATATTCAGTTCTTTAAGGGCTTTCATTCCCGGGCGGTCGCTTTCTTTGTCGGAAGCATTTGTTCCGTCAATGATAAAATCAAAACCGTCTTTTTTTGCGGCATTATATATCGCGGAAAAAATTTGTTTCTTGCAGAAATAACATCTGTTGTGCGGATTTGCGGCGACTTTTTTATCCGACAATATTTTCAGTTTGATAATTTTTAAATCAATACCGAATTTTGAAACAAAGTTTAAAATATTATCAAATTCAAAGCGGGGCTGAAATTCCGATTTTATATAGTATGCTTTTACTTCTTTGGCATATTTTTTTGCCGCATACAAAAGATAAGAAGAATCAACCCCGCCGGAAAATGCAACTGCCGTTTTTTGATATTTTGAAAAAAATTTTTTTAAATTCATCAATAGATATAAACTTCAATAAAAGTTCCAACGAATTTAGAGGCAAAAAGCCTTGCGGTTTCCGTTCAGAATTAATCAACGTTTTCTAAGCAACAAAAAAATTAATTCTCGTCGGAAATTTTTGAAGTTCCGTTTCTTTGAAATAAAGTTTCCTTAATAACGCCTTTCGGATCGGATACAAGAACTGTTACTATCCAAATAAGCATTCCGAGAGCTACAACGGATAAACCTAAATAAGCATCATTAAGCATATCCAAAGGAGCCGGATTAAAAAATTCGGCTTTAACTTCGGCATATTCAAATACCGCATCCACAAACCACATAATGGACGCACCCCAATACAACCAGCACAGCATGCCGACTTTCATATTGCTTTTATAAGCTCCGGCATACCAAACAACGGTACATATAATTGCAGCAAAAAGAGTAATCAAAAGTGTCATAATTATATTGTCTCCTTTGAAAGTTTAACTTCGTTAAGAGCTCTTTTTTCAATAATATAAGAAACCGCCAGCATACCGCCCCATACTGCCGTAACCAAAACAGCCATTGCAACCCCTGCAGTGCTCATTTCCGCAAGCATATCTGCTGTTTCACCGTTCTGAACTGCAGTAAGAAACGGAAAAAAAGGAACTACTTCCCCGTGCCAAATATGTTCAAATGCCAAAAGAGCAGAGCCGCCCCACAAAAGTTTGTTCAGCCATCCGAGTTTTGTAGAAAATTTAATTGAAGAAATTTTTACTTTTTCTTCCTGCTCTTTTGCTTTAACCGCTTTTGTAATAAGTGTTGTAACTACAGCTTCCGCTGCGGGAACCAAAAAACATGCCATAACTGCTTCCTCCTGATTATGAAATATTGTATTATTATACAAAATTAGAGCTGCTATAAGTCAAATTTTTATTAATGAATACAAAAAAATTGCTTTAGACAAAAAATTTTTATAAAATCACTTTTTATTATTTCGGGGTATTGGTATGAATAAAATCAAAAATTTTTTAGTTCAGATATTTTTTGTTTTTTTTGTATTCGGAAATTTATATGCACAGGAAAATTTCTTAACATTATCACAGGCATTAAATGCCGCCATAGAAAATAACGAACTTATAAAGGCTTCGGAAAAATCAAAAGAATTTTCAAAATATGAATTAAAATCCGCAAAAGGAAAACATCTTCCGAATATTTTTATTGAGGGCTCGGTTAACAGAATTAATGACGATATAACCATAGATTTAAACAATGCAAGAAGTGCCATCATCGGTGCAAGCACGGCAAGTGCTTTGTATTCCGGGGCAACGCCTGAAGCGGTGAATGCTTTAAAAAACCGGCTTAATTCTTCTCTTCCCGGTTTTGACATAAAAGTGCAGGATAAACTCTTTTACAAACTTTCCGCAGGAATGATTTTTCCTTTGTATACCGGAGGGAAAATTTCCGCAAATTCCAAAGCAAAAAAAGCCGAATTTGAAATTGCCGAAGCGGAATACGAAAAAACTTTAAATTCAACAATAACATCCGTAATAGAAAGTTATTTCAGAGCCAAACTTGCACAGGAAGCAAAAGAAATAAGATATGATTATTTACAGAATATAAAAAAACACAGCATTAATGCACAGAAACTTTTTAAAGTCGGTATGATTTCAAAGGCCAATAAATTAAGAGCCGATGTTGCTTTGTCCGAAGCCGAAAGACAGTATTTAAAATCCGAAAGAGATTTCAAATTGTCTTTGGTGGTTCTTTCAGATATTATCGGCATAAATGTTGAAAATACAAATCTTATAACGGATTTTAATAAAATAGAAAAATTAAAATCCGTTGAATATTATTCAAAAACCGCCTGCACGGATAACATCACGTTAAAAAATATGCAGCAGAAAAAGTATATGATTAAGCAGAAACAAAAAGCCGTAAAAAGCGGTTTTCTGCCGACGGTAGCGGCATTCGGAAAGTATGAAATATATAAAGAAAATCTTACAATACTTGAGCCTGAATGGGCTGCGGGAATAAATGCCAAAATGAATATTTTTAACGGCGGTTCGGACTACAACGAATATAAAGCTTATAAAGCTAAAAATGAAATTATTGATTTGTATATAGAAAATATTAATAAGACTATTGACACTGCGGTAAAAAAGTATCACCATGATGCCGAGACCGCACTTGAGCAATACGAAAGTTTAAAAAGTTCTCAGGCTCTTACGGAAGAAAATTTAAAACTTTACAGACAGTCTTTTAAAGAGGGGCTTGCTACTTCCATAGAAGTTATTGATGCCGAACTTGCATTGGAAAAAGTAAAACTGGAACAGTCGCAGGCTTTATTTGATTACAATTCCGCTTATGCTAAGCTGGTTGATATTTGCGGAAAATCACGTGAACTTATGGAAAAATTGCAAAGGGGTTAATATGAAAAAATTTTTATTATCATTATTATGTTTGGGCGTAGTTCTTTCGGCTTGCAGCGGCAAACAGAAAGAAACAATATCCGGAGAAATTGATGCTTCGGAAATAGACATCGGCGTAAAAGTTCCCGGAAGAATAGCCGAAATATTTATAACCGAGGGGCAGACCGTTGCCAAAGGCGATATTTTGGGAAGACTTGAGGGAAAAGAACTTGATGCGAAATTAAAAACAGTCAATGCCGCACTTAAAGAAGCTCAAGATCAATATCGTCTTGCGGAAAAAACATACAAGAGAATAAAAACGCTTTATAAAGACGGTGTCGTTCCCAAACAGCAGTATGATGAAATAGAATATAAATACAATGCCGCTTTGCAAAAAATAAATGCCGTTCAAGGGCAGAAAAATGAAATACTTGCTTATTATGACGAGCTTACAATAACGGCTCCCATTGACGGAGAAGTTATGCAGATAATATCTCATCCCGGGGAACTTGTCGCAACGGGTTATCCCATAATAACGCTTCTTGACGGTAACGATATGTGGGCGGTTTTTAATATCAGAGAAGACAAACTTAATAATCTGCATAAAGATAAAAATATAAAAGTTTTTATTCCTGCACTTAAAAAGTCTTTTGATATGAAAATTACTTATGTTGCCGCAATGGCCAGCTTTGCTTCGTGGAAGCCGACAAACCAGCAGAACAATTATGATTTAAAAACTTTTGAAATTCGTGCAAAAAGCGATAAGAAAGCAGAAAATTTAAGACCCGGAATGACCGCAGTTATTATAGACTAAACTGATAAGGTGATAAGCTGATGAGTTTATAAGTCTGTTGTAAAAATCCAATTTTAAATGAGTTACTTAACAGAAATAATCAGAAACGAGATAAAAACTGTTTTTACCGATAAATATTACATATTTATTGTATGTCTTTTTCCTTTTATTGATTTTTTGTTTCTCGGCGGAATATATTTTTACGGCAATGTTCAAAATATGCCCGTTGCCGTGATTGATAATGACCATTCAAAAATTTCAAGAACAATATGCCGATACATTGATACGTCTTACGCTTTTGATATTGCATACAAGCCGGAAAATATTGAAGAACTGAAAAATCTTTTTGCCGAAAATAAAATTTTTATGGGAATGGTTATTCCCAAAGACACACAAAAAAACATAAAAAAATCTCTGCCGGCGGAAATCGTTTTTTATATTGACGGTTCTAATTTTCTTACCGCCAACCTTTCCGAAATTGAAGGTGCAAACATTATCGGCACAATAAATGCGGGACTGAAAAATACAATGATGAAAAAACGCGGCATTCAGACAAAGCATGCAAATGAAATGATGCTTCCGATAAAAAACGATACATCAAAACTTTTTAATCCGTCGTATAATTACGGATATTTTTTAACACCCGGCTTGTGGATTTCCGTATTGGGGCAGCTGTTATTAATGTTCGGAACACTTACCGTAGGGAAAGTACTTGAACAGAAAGATAAAAAAATAAAAAATATTTTATATTTTATTTTAGGTAAACTTTTCGTTTATACGGTAATATCCGTAATATACATTGAAATTCTTTTCAGAATATTTTTCCCGGCATTTCTTATTCCTTTTGACGGTAACACTTCAGGAGCTGTAATTTTAAGCATACTTTTTATAGTTTCAACAATTTTGTTGGGAATGGTTATGGCTGCGGTAACGGGCAGCAGGCTGGACGGGCTGAAAGGCTGTCTGTTGATAGGTGCACCGGCATTTTTGATGTCGGGGTATACCTGGCCTTTGGAGCAGATGCCTGCACTTATGAGAACTGTATCACATTTTATTCCGCTTACTTCTTATTTGGAAGGTTTCAGAAAAATTTTTCAGCAGAATATGCGGATAGAATTTATACTGCCGTTTGCAAAGACACTTGTTTTGTTAATGCTGATTTATTTTATCATAACTTATATATGCCTGTTTTTTAGAAACGAGTTTGAACAGCCCTAAACTCTCAGCTCTCAGCTCTAAGCTAAAAAATTGCGGAGCAGTTTTTTAAATGAATGGTTTTGTAAAGATTTTATCACGGGAATTTAAACGAATTCTTACTTCAAAAGATTTGATTGTAATCTGTCTTTTGGCACCTTTTATTTATTTTTACGGTCTGTCGTATATTTACGAAAAACAGGTTCCAAAAGATATTAAAATATCAATTGTAGATCAAGATAATTCTTCCGTATCAAGACTTTACAACAGAATTATAGATGCTACACCTGAATTAAATATTAACAGTTATTATTCTTCAACGCATAGTGCTTACAATGCAATATTTAAAAACGAAACCGATATTTTTTATTTTATTCCGAAAGATTTTTCCGAGAATTTAAAAAGAGGCAAAAGTACTTTTGCTTTTATCGGAGCAAATGCCAGCAATTTTATGATTTCAAGTTCCGCAATCAAAACAATCGTTATGACGTCTCAGTATTTATCGGCACAAATTCTTGTAAAGATGCTTATAAAAAACGGAATATCAAAACAAACGGCAATAAGCATGCAGCAGCCTTTAAAAACGAATTTTAAATGGATATTTAATCCTGCAAAAACTTACTCAAACTTTCTTATTCCTTTTCTTATTTTTGCAGTATTCCAGCAAATTCTCATTGTGGCAGTCTGCCATACAATGAGCTTGGAAACCGAACAAAATACTTGGAAAGATTTATATAAAATATCGGACGGCAAAATTATGCCGATACTTTTCGGCAAAGCTGTTCCGTATATTTTTGTTGCATTGTATATGACGGCGATATTTATATTTTTAATATTTCCTTTTGCAGATATTTATAACAGTTCAAAAATAAATCTTTTTATTCTATCGGCAATATATGCTCTTGTTATTGTTTTTTTTGCCATGATGATATCGCATTTGTTTAAAACTCCCGTAATATCATTATGTACATTAACTTTTTATTCTATGCCTGTTTTATTAATATCAGGTTTTGCGTGGCCGTTGTATATGCTGCCGCCGTATTTAAAAATCGCCGCACATATTTTTCCGTCAACATATTTTATAAATACATTCAGATTTTATTCGTTAAACGATATGCCCTTGTCTTACGCTTCCGGCTGCATAATAAATTTGATTATTTTCTTTTTGGTTTGTTTATCAGTAAATATAATAGTATTTAAAAGAAAGAAATATTTTTGACTTTACGTTTAATATAAAATAAAATAGATAAGTCATAAAACTTAGCATAGGACTGTAAAAATGGACTCAAGAAAAATATTATCTAAAATTGCCTATTGGTATGTGGCTTTTACAAAGAAAACTTTAAGATTGAAAGTAATAGAACTTGTTCCGCGGTTTGAAGAGCAGAGCGTTTATGCTCTCTGGCACGGGGAACAAATACTGCCTTTATGTCTTAATTCCGGAAGACGGATTGTTGCTATGTGCAGTATGTCAAAAGACGGAGAAATTCAGGCCGGAGTTTTAAAAGATTTTGATTTTATCGCCGTGAGAGGTTCTTCTTCAAAACACGCCGAAAGAGCTTTGATTGAAACTATCAGATATGCAAGAAAAGGACATTTTGTAGCTTTTACCGTTGACGGTCCTAAAGGCCCCGTTTATAAAGTTAAGCCGGGGCTTCTTTTGGTTTCTCAGAAATTGGGTATCCGACTTATTCCGATTTCTGCCGTTGCGAAAAATTCTTTGGTGTTTAATAAATCCTGGGATAAGTTTAGAGTTCCGCTGCCTTTTTCAAAAACGGTAATAGTTTACGGTAATCCGATAAAAATAAGCAAAGAAGATAATCTTGACGGCAAAGCTTTGGAAGTGGAAGAAGAACTGAATAAATTAAAAGATTTTACAAATAAATATTACTGGTTAAAAAATATTGACGAATATCTGTCACACCACCCGAAACCGAAATTTATTATCAAATGTAAAAATAGTTTGGATGAATGCAATAAAAAAGCAGAAGAAATAAAACAAAAATATCCTAAGGCAGAAATTACTATTGCAGAAAAAGTAAAATTCTCAATGAGAAAAGAACAGTTTGATGTCGCAATCGGCACCACTTTGTTTGAGAACCTAATCCTAAACCCCGATTTCAAACAAACAATATAACATAAAGTTTATGTAGATAAAGCTACAGTAGAAAGCAAAAGCTCTACAATAAATCCTGCAAAAGAAAAAGATTTAAATTCAAATGGAATTAAAACAGAAAAAAAGAATTAATAAAAACTGTTAACAATAAATAAAATTTTAACAAACCTCATATTTTAGCATAGTAGATATTGATTTTTTATACTTACTATGCTAAAATATTGGTATGAATTTATTAGATATTAGAAATTTAATCAACAGTGAAGAGTTTGATTATCAAACTTTATCTGATGTTTTTAAAGAATATTCAAATCCTAAAATGAAAATATCCGATATGCTGAAAAAGCATCAGATAATAAAGGTAAAGAAAGGGATTTATATTTTTAATGAAAAATATAGAACCCGTCAATACTCTAAGGAACTGTTGGCAAATTTAATTTACGGTCCGTCGGTAGTATCTGCAGAGTATATGCTTTCCTGTTACGGAATAATTCCGGAAAGAGTTGTTGATATTACATCTTCAACAATGAAAAGAAAAAAAAATTTTGTTACACCTGTAGGAACTTTTAATTATTTTCAGGTTCCGGGAAATTATTATCCCGCAGGAATAACGATAATCAAAAATGAATATGTTTCTTTTTGAGCTGCAACAAAAGAAAGAGCTTTAGCCGATAAAATAATAAATGATACGAATAATATTTTAAATAATTATAAGGACACGGAAAATTATTTGTTCGGCGATTTAAGAATTGACGAAGATGCTTTTTTTGAGATGGATTATGAAATTCTAAATGAACTATCAATTTTGTCTAAATCAAGAAAAGTAAATATGTGTGCGAGGCTCTTAAAGAGAGGAAAATAAAATGAATTCTGCAATAGAAGCGATGTTGAATAAATATAATATCCAAACGCAGGATGATGAAATAAATGCTTTAAGAGAAATTTTTCAATCTATTGCATTGCTGGGACTTTGGCGTGGAAAATTTTTTGAACATTCCGCATTTTACGGTGGAACAGCATTAAGAATTTTATACGGCTTGGACAGATTTAGTGAAGATATGGATTTTTCTTTGTTAGAAAATGACGATAAATTTTCTTTGGAATACTATTGCCGATTTATAGAGAAAGAATTAAGTTCTTTCGGATTTACGGTGACGGTTAATGTTAAAAATAAAACTGCCAAGTCTCAAATAGAATCAGCCTTTTTAAAGGCAAACACTTTACAACAATTATTAGTGATAAAAGCCAAAAATATAACAAATAACACATTGCCGGATTTAAAAATAAAATTGGAAGTTGATACAAATCCGCCTTTGAATTTTAAAACGGAAATGAAAACAATTTTAATGCCGATACCGTTTAATGTGAGAGTGTTTACTTGGGACTGTTTGTTTGCAGGGAAAATTCATGCTATACTGTGCAGAAATTGGAATAAAAATAGAGTGAAAGGAAGAGATTTATACGATTTCGTTTGGTATGTTTCAAGAAATGTTCCGGTTAATTTGATGCATTTACAAAAAAGATTGGAACAGACCGGACATTGGCAGGAAAATAAAATATTAACAAAAGAACAAGTTATAAAATTATTAAAAGAAAAATTTAATGTTATAAATATAAAACAGGCAAAAGCTGATGTTGAAAGATTTATTGATAATAAAGACAGTATATTGCTTTGGTCGGAAGATTTTTTTCAAAATATTATTAAAAATTTAGAAACGATATAATATTTCTAAATATAAACTTTGATTTAATTTTGAGAAAATAGTATTATTATTGTTTAATAGTTTAGAGGTTGAATAGTTGAATAGTTTAGTACTGCAGATTATGAGGTGATAAGCTTATAAAATTATAAGTTGAACGACAAACTACAAAAACTAATAACCTAATAACCTTATAATCTAATAACCTCCAAAATACGGAGTATTTTTTATGATATATATATTATTCCCTCTAATCGGGTTCATCGGGATGTTTTCAGGCGGGTACTGGGGCGTA
>CAJOOL010000115.1 GCA_905236115.1 uncultured Endomicrobiia bacterium | reverse complement strand
TTTGAACCTATGGGCGGATCCGCACCGAAATATACGGGACAGAATGTCATTAATCCGCTGGCTGCAATTAGTGCCGGTGCAATGATGCTTGAAACTATCGGTCTTGAAAAAGAAAGCAAAATGATAGAGTCTTCCATTGCAAAATCTCTTGCAAGCGGAAAGATAAAATCTTTAGCTGCAGGCAAAATGGGAATGGGCACGACTGACGTCGGCGATCTGATTGCTACAAACCTGTAGCAATCAATATCCAATGAACGACGAAACGAAAACAAAAAAATTTGTCATTGCGGACTCCGCTCCGCAATCTATTTTGATAAAACACATTTCAAAAAGTGCAAAGCACTTTTTGAGCGACGAGATATTTTGAATTTATACAAGGCGACAGCGAGCTGCAGTGTACAATGAACAAGGTACATAAGGCGAGCTGCAACGCAGTAGAAATTCAAAAGATAAGTCGCAATAAAGGAGTATAAAATGAAACAGTATAAAGTGGCAGTAGTAGGTGCAACCGGCGTTGTCGGTAACGAAATGATAAAGATGTTGGAAAACAGAAATTTTCCCGTTGAGTCAATAAAGTTGTTGGCTTCACAGAGAAGCGTAGGCAAAAAATTAAAATTCAAAGGGCAGGATGTTCCCGTAGAACTTTTAACGCATGACAGCGGAAAAGGTATAGACTTGGCTCTTTTCAGTGCAGGCGGAGGAACTTCTTTAGAGTTTGCTCCTTCATTTGCAAAAGCAGGCTGTTTTGTTGTAGATAATTCCAGTGCTTGGAGAATGAACGACAATTGTCCTTTGGTCGTTCCGGAAGTTAATCCCGATGATTTAAGCAAAGATAAAAAAATCATTGCTAACCCGAACTGTTCCACAATTCAGATGGTTGTAGCATTGAAACCTTTGCACGATTACGCAAAAATCAAAAGAGTAATTGTTTCCACATATCAGGCAGTTTCCGGTGCAGGTTCAAAAGGTATCCACGATTTGGAAAACCAAACAAAAGCTTTGGGTAAAGGCGAACAGATTCCCGCATTGGAAAAGTTTCCTTATCAGATAGCATTCAACTTAATTCCTCACATTGATGTTTTTGAAGAAAACGGATACACGAAAGAAGAAATGAAGATGACCAACGAAACAATGAAAATTATGGGCGATAAAGGCATAAAAGTAAGTGCAACCTGTGTTCGTGTTCCCGTTTTAAGAGCACACAGTGAATCTGTTTGGATTGAAACGGAAAAAGAACTTACACCTGAAAAAGCAAGAGAACTTTTGTCCTCTGCAAAAGGTGTAGAAGTTATTGATAACCCGAAAGAAAACAAATATCCTATGCCGTTGTTCGCACAAAACCAACAGAAAACTTTCGTCGGAAGAATCAGAAAAGATATTTCTACAACTAACGGATTGACGTTCTGGGTAGTTTCGGATAATCTTTTAAAAGGTGCAGCTTTAAACGCAGTAGAAATTGCCGAAGAACTTATTAAGAGAGAAATCATTTAGTAACGAAAAAACAGCAAATTTTGGACTACAATATTGAAACTCGCAAACTTATGTACCGCGTACACTTACGTACACCGCGTTTGCGAGTTTCTTCATTTCGTCACAAACTATGCTGTTTTTTCTGTGTTGTTATATTTTTTTGATTAATTTAATTTTATATTTTTTGCGGCTCGGGAATTCTTCGTTTCACTGACAAATCTTTCGTTTTTTTATGTGTCGTTACATATATTGATTTAGTTACAAAATCCAAAATATTTCGTCTACTCGGTGTGTTCTTTGCCTTATTCACTTTGTCATTCCCGAAATTCGTAATCGGGAATCTATTTAAGGAAACACCTCTTTTCATCCAATATTCTACTTCACCTTAAACGTTGCCGTAACCGTAACGACTATTTCTTTTTCTTTTGTTGACGTATTATAAATTCCGTAATCCGCCACATCCGTAGATAAAGGTTTTCTTATTTGAAAAACACCGGAACGTGCCGATAAAAGACTACATACTTTATTACCGGAACTTTTGGCAATTTCGTTTGCTCTGGCTTTGGCATCGGTTGTTGCAAGTGCCAGCATTTCAGCCTTAATATCTGCAAGATTGGAAATAAAATATTCTATGTTTGAATTTTCAAGATAAATATTTTCTTTCGCCATTGTTTCCGTATCAAGAGCAAGTTTTTCAATTAAGGCAATATCGTTTGACCTTGCTTCAATTCTTTGATTAAAACTGTAACCGTTTATTCCGTTGTTGCCGTAATTGGCGTAAGAATTTACCGGTTCTACCAAAATATCCTGTTCTTTAATTCCGTTGGAAACAAGATATTTTTTTATTTTCGCAAGTTCATTTTGTATCATCAGCGGACCTTCGTTTTTTCCTGCAATTGAAGTATTTTTGTTAATATTAATATTCCATTTTGCAATGTCGGAAGTTATATTTTTTACGCTTTGTCCTACCACTCTGACAGACTGCTGCGACCTTGCCGAAGTAAAAAAACATCCTAGAATTAAAGCCGAAATTATCAAACCTAAAGATAAAATAATTGCGGATTTATTGTTAATAAAATTTTTGATTTTATTTCCCGTATTGGCACTTATACCACTGCTTGCAGGACGGTAAAATTTTTTGTTAATGTTATTATTAAATTTGTTAAAACTCATTTTTTTCTCCAATTATTTTTACGATTTTATTTTATCAACTCTTCCTCTTTCCTCCAATCTTCCACTCCTTCGTCGTTTCCATACATCTATACATCCATTCCTCTATCCCTCTTACATAATTTCTTTCAATAAATCTTTCAGTATTTTTGCGGAATTTATGAACGACGTTTTTTCCTGCTCGTTAAACTCAATCCGCTGCACCTGTCTTACGCCGTCTCTGTTGACTACCGCAGGCAGACTTAAATATACATCGTTTACACCGTAAAAATCTTTTACCAATACGGATACCGGAAGAACTGAATTTTCGTTTTTCAAAATTGCTTCCGTAATTCTTGTCAATGCCAATCCTATCCCGTAAGATGTTTCACCTTTCTTATCTATTATTGTATATGCGGAATTTTTTACGTTGGTAAATATTTCGTTAAGAATAGCTTTGTGGTCGCATTTTTCTTTCTTATCGCACAGGATACAGTGGTTTTCAATATGCACTCCGCCGACGGTGGCTTTGCTCCAGACCGGCAGTTCGGAATCACCGTGTTCACCCAAAATATAAGCGTGTATGCTTCTGGGGTCAATGTTGCAGTGTTTTGCTATTTCATATTTAAACCTTGCCGAATCAAGAACGGTTCCCGAGCCGATAACCTTTTCGGCAGGCTTGCCCGAAATTTTGTAAGCGGCATAAGTCAATACGTCCACGGGATTTGAAGCAATCAACAAAATGGCATCCGGTGCATATTTCATAATTTCGGGAATTATGGTCTTAAACAATGCAATATTATCTTTCAATAAATCTATTCTTGTCTGTCCTTGTTTTTGTTTTTTGCCGGCAGTAACCACCACCAAATCGGAACCTTTTATATCTTCGTAAGTTCCTGCGTTGACACTTACCGGAGGCGTAAAAGGTGCTCCGTGCGATAAATCTATCGCTTCCCCTTCGGCTTTATCTTTAAAATAGTCAACGAGTGTAATTTCTCTGGCGGCACCGTTAATCATTAAAGCATAAGCGTATCTTATGCCCACATTACCACAACCGATAATTGAAACTTTTGGTTTTAACATAATTTTTTCTCCCTAAAGGAAATGTTTTCAACGAATTTAAAAATAAAATTTGCCCTTAATCGTCCAATATCTTCTACTGTTCTAAACTTTTCAACTTCTCGGCTGTCGTTCCCCGTTCGCACAGCTCTCTTATCGGGCATATTCCGCACTTCGGTCTTCGTGCAATGCACACTCTTCTGCCCAGTGTTTGAATGAGAAAAGAAAAGTTTCTCCAATCTTTCTGCGGAACGATTTTCATTAAATCCTGCTCAATTTTTTTCGGATCGGAATTTTTTGAAAAGCCTATAAGATTGCTCAGCCTTATAACGTGCGTGTCTACCGCTATACCGACATTTATTCCGTAACCGCTTCCCAGAACAATATTTGCAGTCTTTCTTGCAACACCTTTAAGAGTAGTAAGCTCTTCCATGGTTTTCGGCACTACGCCGCCGAAATTATTCAGCACCATATTTGCCGTGGCAATAATATTTTTCGCTTTGTTTCTGTAAAACCCAGTTGATTTTATATCTTTTTCAAACTCTTTCAAATCGGCATTTGCATAATCCCGTATGGTTTTGTATTTTTTGAAAAGATTTTTTGTAACCGAGTTTACCTGTTTGTCGGTGCATTGTGCGGAAAGTATCGTTGCGACCATAAGCTCAAACACATTGGAAAATTCCAACGCTATATCCGCACCTTTATATTCCGTATTGAGGATTTTGATAATTTTTTTGACTTTTGATTGTTCCATTGTTATAACTGCAATTAGAAATTAGCAATTTTGGTATTTTTAATTATTTTAGATTTTTCTCTCTGCGAAAAATGCTTATTATTTTGTTTAAGGAAACGCCGATTAATTTAAAAAAAAAGCCTTTCCGCTGAGGAAAGACACTTTTATTTTCAATCTTGGCGGGAACGACGGGATTTGAACCCGCGGTCTCTGCCTTGACAGGGCAGTGTGTTAAACCAGGCTACACCACATTCCCAAGAC
>CAJOOL010000114.1 GCA_905236115.1 uncultured Endomicrobiia bacterium | reverse complement strand
TAGCAGAACTTACACAGCCGTTTGATCTTTACGACTAAAAATAGCCGCAAGACCACTAAATTATAAAATTATAGATATAGAAAAAAACCTCGTATAACGGTTATTTCTATAACTGTTGAAAAGTTGAAATGGCGATGGATATAGGAATGGATGTATTGTGATGTATCAGATAAAATCATTTTACAAAAGTGTGCATTTGCACACTTTTGTAAAATGGGAAAATAAAAAATTATAGTTCCAAACTATTAGGTTTTAACAAAAAATCCTGTATATCCATTATCAATATTCCGTCATTGTTGTGCCATACAGGCGACATATCCCTTACTATAATTATTTTCTTAAAAGAATCATCTATCCTAATTAAAGAATTTGTTTCTTGTTTCATTTTTTCTTCATCAGGTATTGCAAATGCAGACTGTATATAATATCTTTTACTTCCCTGATTGCAAACAAAATCTACTTCAAACTGCTTTCTCTGTCTTACACCATTTTTACCAGTTACAAAGGCTTCCACAACACCGACATCTACATTGTAACCTCTGACTTTTAATTCGTTAAAAATTATATTTTCCATCAAATGTGTCTGTTCATATTCTCTAAAACCTAATCTTGCATTTCTTAAACCCACATCGGTAAAATAATATTTCAAAGGTGTATTAATATATTGACGTCCTTTTATATCATATCTTAAAGCTGTTTCTATTAAAAAACAATCTTGAAGATACTCTAAATAATTTTGAATTGTTGCTCTGCTTAAAATAATTCCTTTTGTAGATTTAAAAGTATTTTCCAATTTTGTAGGATTAGTCAAAGAACCTATTACGGACGAAACAGTATTTATAAGTTCATTAAATTCTTCTTTATTATTAAGTTTATATCTTTCGGCAACATCTTTTAGATAGACGGTATCAAATAAATTTTTTAAATAATTACTTTTTTCTTCGCCGGTTTTCAGCTCCGTAACGGCAGGCATACCGCCATAAAGCATATACTCTTTCAGTGCTGCGTTTTTATCTCCTTTAAAACTTGGTAAAAATTCTGAAAAAGTTAAAGGATGAACCCTTATTTCGTAACCTCGTCCTCTAAATTCGGTTATAATATCTTTTGATAAAAATTTTGAATTGCTGCCCGTAACGTAAGTATCCGCATTTTCTATATGTAATAAAGAATTTAATACCGTCTCAAAATTTTTTACAAGTTGAATTTCATCAAGTAAAATGTAATATTTTTTTCTGTCTTTAATTTTATCTTTTATGAAATAATACAATTTTTCCGCATCCAATAATTTTATATTTTTCATATCATCAAGCTGTATTTTAATGATATGTTTTTTATCTATTCCGGTTTCAAGCAAATGTTTATAAAACAGTTTAAACAACAGATAAGATTTCCCGCAACGTCTTATACCCGTTATTATTTTTATAAAACTGTTATTTTTGCTGCTTATTAACTTATCCATATATATTTTTCTGTCAAAAATCATATTTTTATCCTCTTTGCTGTTTTTTCCCATTTTACAAAAGTGTGCAAATGCACACTTTTGTAAAATAAATTTTATTTAAGGTATTCTATTATTTAAGACTTTTTTTGTCAAGTACATTTTTAACTATTAACAAAAATTTTTAACAAATCTTCTACTTTACAAAAATGTAGAAAAGTGCAGTTTTGGAAAGCAGAAAATATAAAAAACACAGCGAGACAGAATAAAAGTCCTCAAGAAAAGGTTGAAAAATTGAATAGATGAAAGGATGAATAGAAAAATGCGGAAAGCAGAAGAGGTGAGAAGTTCCCGGAAATGACGGTTAATTCTCAAACGGAAAACCGCAAGGCTTTTTGCCGGGGCGAATTTGCATTTTTTAGGAAGTTATTTTTTGTGTATTTAACCAATACAGCTACTGTCCTGGTTAAAACACATATGCGACAATCAAGGTAGTTCGCGATAGGAAGGGAAAGGTTAACCATTCCCTTCCTATCACGGCGGTCAAAAATTTCCGGGGGGATTGTCGCAATGCAAATAAAAAATGTAACATATGGCAC
>CAJOOL010000113.1 GCA_905236115.1 uncultured Endomicrobiia bacterium | reverse complement strand
TATCAAATGCTCCGTCTCCCGTTGCGGAAAAGCAGCTTAGAGAACTTGGAATTAAGCTAAAGGAGAAGAAAACTGAGGTATAACGGATTAGAAGAACAACAGTTGAAAAAGCAGGTTATGAGCTTATAAGATTATAAGTTTAATTATAAACTACAATATGAAAATATTAAACGATTGGCTTAAAAACAAAATAAAGCAGTTTCTTTTATTTCTTGTAAGAAAATTAGACGAAGATATTCCAGTTACGCCGAAAATAAGACTTTCAAGAAACAGTTTATTTAAGAAAGAAATAAAAATACCTGCGTGGCTTATAACGACTGTGTTGTTTGTTGTCGTCTATGTTATGTTGTATTTTCAAACAGTATGCAGCTATAAACAGGCGGCGGGAATTTTCTTGTTCCTTTTATCTGTTTTCGGTTTCGTTATCTTTTATTTCAGAACGGAAGCAAAACGCATAAATTTGGATTTGAATAAAATTTTTATTATTGCTTTTGTTGTCATTGTTTCTTTGTTATTTTATCAAATTTATACATCCAAACTTTCCGCAATATCATTTCCTTTGGCTCTTTTTACCGTTCTTTTGGCTCTTCTTGTATCCGTGCGTGTCGCAATAACATACAATTTTGTTTTTGCATTATTTATGCTTATGCTTAACGATTTTTCCGTTACGGTGCCTATGATGCATATCTGCGGAGGTTTGATTGCCGTAATAAATATCAGAAAAATAAGAAGCCGTGCACAGTTTGCAAGAGTAGGTATAAAAATATTTATTGCAATGCTTATACCGGTGTTGATTTTTTATTTGTTTGATTTAAAATCTCTTACGGAAACGGAAGAAAGTATTGCGTATGTTGCCATAAATGCTTCTTTTTCTGTCTTGATGATATTGGCATTTTTACCTATATTTGAGTATTTCTTTTCAAGAACTACCAATATCAAACTTATAGAGCTTGCCGACTTCAATAATCCTATTTTGAAACGTCTTATGCTTGAAGCACCGGGAACATACCATCATTGTTTAATGACGGCATCTTTAGCAGAGCAGGCAGCTGAAGCAATTGAAGAAAATTCTCTGCTTGCAAGAGTGTGTGCTTATTATCATGATATAGGCAAGCTGAAAAATCCCGAATATTTTATAGAAAATCAGGCAGGCAGACAAAATCCTCATGACGAACTTTCCCCGTCAATGTCGGGGCTTGTTTTGATATCGCATGTTAAAGACGGCGTAGTGCTTGCCAAAAAAAATAAACTTGATAAAGTTATAATTAATGCCATAAACCAGCACCACGGAACGTCTCTGATACAGTATTTTTATAACAAGGCCGTTGAACAGGATAAAGATAATATTAACGAGCAGGATTTCCGCTATCCCGGACAAAAACCGACGACAAAAGTTAATGCCATACTTATGATTGCGGATTCCGTTGAAGCTATTGCAAGAACGCTTCAGGACAGAAGTGCGGGAAAACTGCAGGAAGTTGTGGAAAAAGTGATAAATAATAAATTTACCGACGGACAGTTTTCCGACTGTCCGATAACATTGAAAGATTTGTCAAAAATTTCAAAGAGTATGACAACCGTTCTGTGCGGAATGTACCACGCAAGGATAGAATATAAAACACGGTAGTGTTTTATATTCTATCCTAATGTACAATAAACGACAGAAAAACAATGTATAATAAACAGCGAGAAACAACAGTGTCGTCATTGCGAGGAAGCGAAGCGACGAAGCAATCTACAGCACGCAGTGCTGTCATTCCCGCATAGCAGTCTGGCAGGAATCTATGGTATAAAAATACCGAAAACTTCTCAGCTTATAAGCTATAAAAATTACGGAGTAATTTTTTAAAAATGAAAGAATTAATATTTACAGGTTTCAATAAAAAACTTATACCGTCGCTTGAAAAGACGGCGAAGTTCGCTTTAAAATACGAAAAGATAAATAACTACAATATCAGCTTTACGCAAATTTCCGATGCCGATATAAAAAAAATGAACAGAAAATACAGAAAAGTAAACAGAATTACCGATGTTATTTCTTTTCTGGTAGACGAAAAACTTTTTCTTGGCGACATTTATATTTCCGATAACCGCCCTAAACAAAATGCGGAAAAGTTCGGTTTTACTTACGAACAGGAGCTTTGTTATCTTGTAATACATGCAATACTTCACCTTGAGGGTTACACGGATTACGACCCGGAAGAAAAAAGAAAAATGTTTGACAAACAGGATAAAATATTTAAATGTATATTCTAGCGGGATTGGCTTGTTTAATTTTTTTTCTTATGCTTTCGGCGTTTTGGTCTGCTTCCGAAATCGCATTAAACAGTCTTTCCAAATACAGAGTAAAAAAACTTATCGTTTTAAAAAAATCCGTTGCAAAACCTCTTCTCAGATGGCTTAACAGTCCTTACTATTTACTGACGGTAATTTTAACCGGCAACGTAATTTCCGATATGATGGTGAGCTTCCTGTCCAACTCATTATCCGTAGAAATTTTCAATATGATAAACAGAAACATAGTTGATTTTTTTACATGGATAATAACAACATTTGTTGTTTTGGTAGTCGGCGAAATCACGCCGAAAATTTACAGCCGTGCAAACTCACAGAAAGTAACATTGTGGGCTGTTCCGATACTGTCAAAAGTAGAATATATCGCTAAACCTTTTCTGTATCCGATAATGAAAATATTGGATTTTGTTTTTAATAAAGATAATGACGACGAATATCCCGTTCTTACAAAAGACGAGGTAAGTTCTCTTATTACTCAGGCGGACAAAGAGGGAATTTTTGACAAAAATATCAGCACCATGCTTGAACGTTCCGTCTGGTTTACGGAAACAATGGCGGTAAAAATTATGACGCCTTTTAAAGATATTGAAGCCGTAAACATAGATAACGACGACGAAAAATTTATAGATTTGATAGTTGAAAAATCCAGAAGCAGAGTACCTGTTTATAAAACAAGAAAAGACAACATTATAGGTTATGTTCATATAAATGATGTTTTAATGATATGGAAAGAAAAAAACGAAAAACTTATTAAGAAGTGTATTAAGCCTGCATACTTTATAGAACCGAATAAAAAAATAAGCGAACTGCTGAAAGAACTTCAATCCGGAACTACGCATATTGCTTTTGTGCGGAATAATAAAAATAAAATTTTAGGTATGGTAACTTTGGAAGATATTGTAGAAGAAATCGTCGGGGAAATCCTGGACGAGAATGATGAGATATAAAAATGTTAATCATAATAATTAAACTAATTATCTTCATATTTTTTATGGCGGCGGCGGCGTTTTTTTCCGCTGCGGAAACAGCAATTACCAGCCTTACAAGCTACTCCGCCGAAAGATTAAAAGAAAAATATAATAAGCTCTATAAATATTTTATTTTTCTTCAGCAAAATCCCGACGACGTTATCACTTCCCTTATTGTAGGCATAAATGTTTCCGTTGTTGCAATAGGAGTATCGGCGGCATCAGCAGGTCTTGATATAATAGAATTTTATAACCTTGATAAAGCTATTTATATAGGACTTGTTCCGTTAATATCAATATTTCTTACTTTGATATTTGCAAACCTGATACCTAAAACTTACAGCCGTTACAAATCGGAAAAAATCATAATAAAAGTTCTTCCTTTCATAATACGTTTTACGCATTTGAGCAGACATATAAATAATTTTTTAGTGTCCGTTTCCAACGGGATTTTAAATTTCTTCGGCAGAAAAACTCAGGAACCGCAGATAATTCAGCCGGACGAAGTGGAGTTTCTTTTATCAAACGAAAAAGTTTCCCCCCTTTCTCAAACTTCCAGAAAAATTATCAACAGAATCATAGAATTCAGAAAAACCAAAATTACCCAGGTTATGGTTTCGCGTGCAAATATTCTGGCCGTAGATATTGAGCAGCCAAGAGAAAAATTAATGCAGGAAATTGTCGCAACGCAGTTTTCCAGAGTGCCCGTTTACAGAGGAAATATTGATAACATTATCGGCATAATTACGGCCAAAGATATTGCCATGGCATGGCGTAACGGCGAAGTACTTATGATAGAAGATTTAATCCGCCCGGTTTATTATGTCCCCGAAACGGCTTACATAAAACAAATTATTTTGGAATTTAAAAAAGGCAAAAACAATATGGCCGTAGTTGTTGACGAATTCGGTTCAACGATAGGTCTTGTAACAATGGAAGATTTGCTTGAAGAAATTGTCGGGGAAGTGTGGGACGAATATGACGACATTAAAGATGAAAATATTAAAAAAATTACTCAGGGAAAATATATTATAAATGCAGGTAAATCCGTTTCCGACATCAATGACGAACTGAAACTGAATATTCCGGAAGACCATTTTACTACGCTTAACGGCTGGGTATTGGAACATTTCGGATATATTCCCAAAAAGCATGAAAAATTCGTCTGGAATAATTTGGAAATAGAAATAGAAAGCGTTGAAGCAAAAAAGATAAAGAGAATAATTTTGAAAATAAAGTAAAATTTGCGAAGCAAATTTTACAGAAGTATAGAGGTATGGATGTATAGAAGTATGGAAATGACAACCGCGTAGCGGTGTCATCCTGAACTCGATTCAGGATCCATTTTTGCCGTTTGTCTGTCATCTTGAGCGGAGCGTTAGCGAAGTCGAAAGCTCTGTCGTTCGTCGTTCAATTGTAAATTATAAATTATAATTTATCTTAAAAATGTATTACAACATAAAAGCATTAATTCTTAATACGGAACTTTCGAAGGAAGCAGATAAAGTTATCACCGCTTACTCTTCAAAATGGGGTAAAATTTATGCCGTTGTTCCGGGAGCAAAAAAAATAGTTGCCAAACTTTCGGCAGCTACGGAACCTATTACCGAAAGCGAACTTATAGTCTATCAGTCATCCCAATATGCACGTCCTACGGTTACGGGAGCAAAAATTTTAAATTACAACAGCGACGTAAAACAGGATTTTTACAGAAATATGCTGGCATTTTATGTCAGTGAAATCAGCGATAAATTCGCTCCGCTTCATTTGCCAAATCCTAAAAAATATAATCTTATCGCAAGAACGTGGAACCTTTTGGGAACATCCAAAATTCCTCTTCGTGTTCTTACGGCATTTTCTTTAAGGCTTCTGAAACTTTCCGGATACAATATGCTTGACTATTTAAGACGCAGCTATACAAACATAAGAAAAGAAGATATTCTGTATCTTAAAAAAATTTCCAATTGTAACGGTGATTTGCTTGACAGTATGCAGGAGCTTGAGACAAGCGACGACAAAATTATGTGGAATTATGTGGAAAGTTATATTTCTACTTATATACACCGTCCCTGTGTGGGAACATTTTTGAAACAAATCAATCTTTAGTTTTTATATCGGCGTTTTTTGTATCAACGTTTCAGCAGCTCCAAGTCTCTTCTAAAAATTTCCATATCTTTTTTTAACAAAGATATTTCTGTTTCAAATCTTTTTTTATTTTCTTCAATCAAATTATTTTGTTTTTCTATCAGCTTTAAGATAATATCGGAATTACCGCAGTTCTGCTTTTCTACCGGTTGTTCAATAAAATTATTTTTTGTATCGTCGGTCAAATAACTGAAAGGAATTTTCAGTATCTTTGACATTTTTTTTATGCTTTCCATTTTGGGATTTCTTTTTCCCGTCATCCAGCTGGCAACAACCTGCTTATGAATACCTAATTTTTCGGCAAATTCGGTTTGCGACATATTCAGGTCTATCAATCTGTGTTTTAATTTATTTCTTAAATCACTCATTTTTATATACCGGCTGTTTTAAACATAAAAAAATATTGACAAAAAAAACAAAATGTATTATAATTAAAACAAAAGTATTTAATTATACACAAATAATTCTTTATAATATTTACAATTTGTTATCAAACAAAAAAAATAAAATTGCCGAGCGTGCTTTAACATAGCAACTGCCCGAAAAAAAGATAAATTACTTCGCGTGTCCTTTATCTTCTCGGCGACAGTATACAAAATCGCAAAGCGATTTTGTATAGCTGAGAAG
>CAJOOL010000112.1 GCA_905236115.1 uncultured Endomicrobiia bacterium | reverse complement strand
ATAAAAAAAATAAATAAGCCTGAGCCAGTGCAAAAGCATCATCTTTACCTGCACCGGTTCCCAGCTGAACGACATTATTTGTAACGGCATTTGCTGCAGCTATTATCTGGTTTTTGGTTTGGATGGATTTTCCGGCAGGTATACCGCCCGGTTTACCGTACGTGGAAGTCTGTCTGGCTTCAAAAGCTTCAACCGAATTTTTGCCTAATACTACTTTTCTCGCTTTATTATATTCGTTCTCAATATCACTTCTTTCTTCTCTTGTCAACCCCTCTGCGGAAAGCAGTTTTTCAACGGTTTTTCCTGCTATGTCAAATGCGTTTCTTTTCTCGCTTGCCAAACTCTGAACTATACTTGTAATATATCTTCTCGTATCACCGAAAGATACTATTATTTCTTCCAGCCAAGGAGCCTTATGGATAAGCGACATAGCACCGGAAACTATTCCGTAAATAAGTCTTCCCAGCCAAGGACTATTATTATGAATAAATTCTATTGTTTTGGAATTAAAATCCCCTTTTGCAAAGTTCAAATGTGAGATTTCATGCTTTACGAAAGTTTCCAAGAGGTATCTGTGTTTCATATTTGAAGAAGACATAAATCCGCCTAACATCAACGGATTTATCAAAAGTTTTCCGTCTTTTACCTCAAAAAGTTCACCGTTTTCATTTAAAGAAAAACTTACATACTTCATTTTCTCTTCATTGTTGAGTCCTCTCCAATCTGCCCAAGAATTTGCACCGGAAATATCCAATGCTCTTATTAAAGCATCCTGCGTATCTGAAGATAAAGATTCCATCATTTTTTCAAAAACTTCCCAATCATTCTGATCAGACTCGGTAATTTTTTCTTTTGCTATATCATTAACAATAACCTGAATATCGGTAAAAAGACTATCTTGTTTTGCCAAAGAAACCGCTTTAAACATCATTTTAACGGTTATTATTAACGGAACAAAAATAAACGGTGCAAAACCTGCCATTATGGAAAACGGAATAACTATAGGAATTGAAGCCACAGACAAAGCCGCAAAAATAATTGCAGCCATAGAAGACATTTCTATGCTTGCTTTGCTCTTTTGCAGTCCGGCGGAAGTTTCACCCACCTGCACAATCCGGTTTTTCTCACCGCGTGTATAGGTGTATACCTTATCACCTACCGTTATTCTGAACATATCATTTTGATATGTTATACTGACATTTTTTCCGTCGGCTTCCTGTTTAAAACCGTCTGCCGACATCTGTTTGAGCACTTCATTTATATCGGCTCCCGTCCCTTCAACGGCATCGGCTACCGCCTGTAAAATATCTCTTACGGCATTTGCATCACCCTGCAATATTGCCTCAGACGGTATCAACGCGGCCAAAGCCTGGAAAGAAATCTTGGCCTGTTCCTGAGCTATTCTGTAATAAGTTTCTTCGGCTACCTGCGTGTCGCCGGTAACATTAGGCGTAATAACTATGTTGGTAATGCCTGCTTTCGTCAACAGGTCGGATACGCCCTGAGTATGGAAACCTCCGGTAACCGTAATATATATCTCTTTGGCATCTTTCAAAGAGTTCATAGTCTTTTGCAGTTCGTCGCTTCCGTCGGCTTCTTTATCGGTCTTTTTGGCGTCAAGCACCTGCCCCATATTTTCCATAAAATAGAAGTTTCTGTCGTAGTTTATTTTATAGAAAGTATCCGACATTTCTTCATATTTTGCCAATGCGGCAATTTCCCTGTTATCTATGTATTTTACCCACAGATATTTGAAGTTTTCTATATTATTTTTATAATATTGGCAGTCGTCGGAGGTTATTTTTCCGGTCAGATAATCCTGATAATATTTTACAAAACCGCTCAAAAATACCACTTCGGACTGAGCTTTATTTACGGCGAATCTGTCGTTGATTTCGTCTTTAAAGTTCTGTTCTTCTTTTATCAGTTCCAGCGGATTTATTTTCTGGCTCAGCTCTATATAAGCAAAGAATTTTTCCAGCTCTGCAAAGTTGTGCGATAAATCCAGCGAATACTGCTTGGAAAGTTTTATTATGTATCCGTAGAGTTTATCCATCTGAGAGAAGTTTTTCGTTCCGTCCACCAGCATTTTGTATGCGTTATACGGCAGCACTTCTTTCAGCTTCAGCACGAATACCTGTAGCTGCTGAGTAGTTTTTTCGTAGTTTATTTCTTTCTGCATTTCCAAAAGTGCCATATACAGCGACAGGTTAGGATATGCCTGTATATCTACGCCCAGTTTATCGGCGTGCTTTTTCATAAGGGTAAAATATTTTTTGGCTTCGGTTTCGCCTGCCGTATAGCTTGCGGAAAGTTCCTCTATTTTTTTCTGCTGTCTGTTGTAGTAAAGGTCTTGAAGATTTTTTACAGTGTCTTTTATGGCATTGATATGTGCCGTTATTTCGCCCTGATTATCTATCAAAGAACCGAATCTTTTCAAGTTGTCAAAATACGCTTCTTTATTTTCCAAACCTTTAATTATCTCGGTTTTGTTTTTGGAAGCCGAATAATATTCCGCACCGGTAAGTCTTCCTGCCTGTATCAGTTTTTCCATTACGGAATTTCTTATATTTTCATCTTTGCCTGCGGTAAGCCATTTCGTGCTGACATCTCCGTATGCACCTTCCAAAAATATATTTTTTACACCGTATTTGTTGTCAAATACGGAAATTATATTGCTGATATTTTTCTGAACTTCAGGATGGCTGTGCAAATCCTGTATATTTATAACTACTTTATCACTTGCTTTATAGTTTGCGGAAGTTATTTTTCCGTAAGAATATGGGAGATCAAAATCTTCAAAAATCTGTTTAAATTTTTCCGTTGCTCTCCGGTTATCCAGCACCATAGCAACAGCCTGTCCGTAAACGCCCGTCAACAAGAAGCAGTTTACGACGATTATTGCTATGATTTTAACGGTATTCAGGGATAACATCCAGTTTCCCGTGCCGTTGAAGAATTTAGAGAAAGAATTCTTCGCCGACATCAAAGCAGCCGAAAAGCTGAAATGACCGTAAGCCGAAGAACCTCCGCGGTTTTCCTCGCTGCCGCGGGCTTGTCCGTTGATTCCGGCCTGTCCGCTGCGGGTTTCTTTATGGTCATCAAAAGCATCAAATGACCACCCCCGTTCATTTTCTTCCGCCGCCGTTTTAAGCGACGAGAAAGTTTCCCCTCCCGTCACTAAAGATTTTGTTTCCTTCTTCCTACCAAACTTCTCAAGCAAGTGTTTTAACATATTTTATCTCCTTGTTTTTGTGCTCCCACACACAAAAACAGCCCGGGCAGTGTTTTACACGCCGAGCAAATATATTACTTTCATTTTTATGTTATTTTTTATATTTTTTATGGTACTTTTTACGTTTATACCGTCCGCACCGTATTTTTCTGCATACGTCCGGCAGTCATCATCGCCGTCTGCACCGATATTTCTTCCGGCCAGCAGCTTTGCCAACATTAATACCGCTATCACATCCGATACCGTTGCAAAGTTTACCGTCAGCACTTTAAATTTGCTGAATTTCTCGCTCAAAAATGCCGAAATATTAGTTCTTTTAGCTTTATCCGGGCCAAATCCGGTAGTCCAAACTCTCTTTGTAAACTGTGTCAAATTTACCGTATCGGGAATTATGGAATACCCGTAAGATGCCTTTGCCGCATTTTCTTCTTTGGCTTTATTTTTATCGTTTTTAACCGGTATTATGGGTACCGCATTTTCGGCTGTTTCACTCTCAACAAAAATTTTGGAAATTACATTTACCGGCAGCATTGAAATATAGAAGAACTGTGCCATCAAGGTTTCTGCCGAAATTTTCGCCGTTTCCAGCAGAGATATTTCCGTTCCGCTCTTAACCACGCCGAACGAACTTATAACGATAAAAAAGCTCAATACGCAAGCCGTCAGCCTGCATACCAAAGCATTTCTTAAGTTGGTAATATTAATTAAACCGTTCATTTTTTTTGTTATTTATATCTTACATCTTCACCCCACCGTCATTGTCGTTCTTCAACTTTTCAACCTATTATAAAGTATACCTTTAATTCTTCCGTTCGTCAATACTTTTTTTACTTTTTTTTCAATATTTTTACATTTCCAGCAGGCCGTACTTCACCAAAATTCCGTTCAGCACGCTTCCGTCACCGTGATTGTTAATCTCGTCATTTATCGCTGCGGCATTTGCCAGCAGAGAATCTACCCCTTGAGCCGTCGGCTCTTTTTCCAGCTTCAGCTTAATCCACGCTCTTTCATTGGTGTATATGGTGGCTTCTTTCGTCCCCGGCTCCCATTTGGCAACCAGCTTGCCCCTGTTGTAAATGTTTTTGGAAATTATCCTTTCGTTAAAAGTCTCATACACCCACTGTTTATCGGAGTTATACCACTTCGTATTGTTGCTTGTTCTGTCAAACGTGTATACCAGCGTATTTCCGTTCCAGCTGAAATCCTGCAAAATATTCGCCGCCGTGTCATCCGTCGGTTTGTTCTCGTCACTCGTCAGATACATCGGTCTGTTTTCGTCGTCATACCACAGATACGTTCTGATATTACCGAACTCGGAATTTTTATAATTTACCACATAATCTATTACTTTGTTTCCGTCAACATTCTTATAAAAATACTTTTCAAGAACGGTATTTTCGTCTTCCATTACTCTGTCTATGCTTCCGTCGGAGTTATATTCCACTTTTTTCAGCGTTGTATACAGAGCCTTTCCGTCTATATCCAGCTCCGTAACTTCCGTAGAGCTGAAATTTTTATCATCCAGAGAATCCGAACCCGTCAGATAATTAACGCTGTATCCGTCAAAAAATCTTGTAACCACCACATCCATATCATTAATCACATAATCTTTTTCACCGTTTTCTTTGAAGTAAGTCTTTGTTTTTGTCAGATTATCCTGAACATAATCCAGAACTTTATTGGCACCTATGTCATTTCTGTAATGATACTCGGTAGTTATTATACCGTTAGGATCTTTTACATATACCGGCGAACCCTGCCTGTCGTAATATGTAGTCGTATAAACGGAACTTGCCGCTACCGAACCGTTGTCGGTAACGTCTATTTTATAGCTGTAATCCCTTGTAGATACTAAAAGGCCGTTGTTTGCACCGCCGTTACTTTCGGCTTTTACCCTGTTTAAAGATTTTCTGTCCTGCTCACCGCCGTTTGTCTCGTAAGAAATATCTTCATATTGATAAGTTTTCAGTATATACCCGTCAAAATCCGTCTCATACATTGCTCTTTGATATTCGTCATAGTAGGTCCTTCCGCCGGTCATTTCATTCTGCACATAATCCAGCTTGGCACCTTGAGCCTTGTAATGATATGTAGACGTCAAATTATTATCTTTATCATACGTTGCAGCCGTCTTGCCGGAAGCATTCAGCTCCCTGTATCCGGTAACACGGTCTTTCTCGTCTCTTGTTACCTGTCTTAAACCGCTTCCCTGGATGGTTCTCGTAATGCTTTTTATCTCACCGTCGGAACTTTTACTTTTTGTTACCCCGCCTACGGAAAAATTCATAGAACCGTCTTTCCCTATGGAAAGCGTCATTTTCCCGTCGGGCGTATAATATACTCTGTTTCCGGAAGAATCCGTCGCTGCCACCGGTCTGTTCGGCAAAATGCTTACAGATTGTTTAGGCTTTGCAAAATCTCTTAAATCCGAAACAGCCCTGCCTTGAGGACCGAAAGAATACGGATTCGGAGCTTCAAACAGAGCTGCTTGAATATTACCTGTCATTAAAAACGAAAATGATATTATTACCGCACCCATTTTTTTCATAAAACTACTCCTTTTCCGACCCTCTTATCCTTATAGTAATTATAGCAAATAAATCTGAAATTAAGTAGTAAAATTTGTGAAAAAAATGTAAAAAGTATTTTTACATCAGCTTATTATATTCCGTATCATAAACTTCATTTTCATATATATCAAAGGTGGTTTCGTCTACCACCAACAGCATATTGGACGGAGGCAGAATCTCTCTTCCCAGAACAATAACGTTTTTCCCTTCCAAAGAAGACAAATCTTTGCCTTTTTTATACAGCATATAGCTGTCGCCGAATTCGTCTTTCAATATAAACGCCGTATATTCGTTACCGTCTTTATCCTTTCTTACGGCTGAAGATACACTGCCCTTTATCACATCAAACAAAACGGGTTTGTTCAGTCTGGTATTGGCTTCCACTCTTAATCTTGCCTTTTTTGCGGCTTTTTCTTCGGCTGAAATTTTCGTACTTTCGCTGACATTTGTATTTTCTTCAACATTATTTACAACACTTTCCGACTCCGGAAATACCAGTTTCTGCACACCGATAAACAGACGAACCGGATTACCTGCCACAGTTTCGCCGTTTTTGGCTTCTCTGAATTTACCTATAACGCTGCAACGTTCACCGGCTTTATCGGTAACATCCTGCGTCAATTCTTCAAGAACATAATACAAATCGTTATCGCTCTGAATATAAACTTCATTTTTTTCCGAAACAGCCAACTTACCCGAAACATTCATTAAAAGATTTGATGTCTTATAATGAGGTGCATTCTCCCACTTTGCTCTCATATATTTTTTTACCATAACGGGACCTGCCAGTATTAAAATTGCCAAGACTAAAACTACACTGCCAAACACAATCCATTTGGTGTTTTTTGATGCCATGATTTATTTTCTCCTCCTTTAATATTCTGTCCGACCGCTATTTCAACCGCCCAACTTTTAAACGGTTTCTCTCTCATTCCCGGCTCTTCTTATTCTCTTTCCTCTGCTCCTCTAATCACCCGACCGCCGTTCTCAGCTCTTCAACCTTTCAACTATTCAACTCTTCAACTCATATTATAACATTAAATTCATTTTTTTTCAATGAGAAAATGTAAAAATTTGGTAAAACCCCCGTCACCCGCCGTTTCTTTACCTCTTTTCCCAAAAATGGTATAATACCGAAATTATTTTATTTTATGAATTATTCCGAGGAGCAAAAATGAACTTTCAAGAAATTATTATGAGACTGCATAAGTATTGGGCTAAAGAGGGTTGTTTAATTTGGCAGCCTTACGATTTGGAAAAGGGTGCCGGAACTTTTAACCCTGCCACATTTTTAAGATGTCTCGGGCCTAACCCGTGGAAAGTTGCTTATGTGGAACCGTCCAGAAGACCTACCGACGGAAGATACGGAGAAAATCCCAACAGATTACAGCATTATTATCAGTTTCAGGTTATATTAAAGCCTGCACCGGAAAACGTTCAGCAGTTGTATTTGAACAGTTTAAAAGCTATCGGGCTTGATCCGAAAGAGCACGATATAAGGTTTGTTGAAGACGACTGGGAGTCTCCTACCCTTGGTGCTTGGGGGCTTGGCTGGGAAGTATGGATAGACGGTATGGAAGCGACACAGTTTACATATTTTCAGCAGGTCGGCGGAATAGAGCTAAACCCCATATCTGCAGAAATTACTTATGGTCTTGAAAGGCTGGCAATGTATTCTCAGAAGAAAGATTCCGTTTATGATTTGATGTGGACGGACGATGTCACTTACGGTGATGTTCATTTGGAAGACGAAAGGCAGTGGTCTAAATATAATTTTGAAGTTGCAGATACCAAAATGTTGTTGCAGCATTTTAACGATTGGGAAGCCGAAGCAAAAAAGCTCGTTGAACAAGGGTTGGTTCTTCCTGCCTATGATGCGGTTATGAAATGTTCTCATTTGTTTAATTTGCTTGACGCAAGAAGTGCCATTTCGGTTTCCGAAAGAGTAAGTTATGTTTTGCGAGTTAGAACTTTGGCGAAAATGGTCGCCGAAGGATATATGAAACAATTCACGAAGTGATTTGATTAATAGCCATATTTGTCATTCCCGAGTGCCTCTGTCGGGAATCTCGTTGTTAAAAAATGACAGAAAATGAAAAAATATAATTATTATGTTTATATATTAACAAACAAAATTAATACTGTTCTTTATATAGGTGTTACAAATAATTTAATAAAAAGAATTTATCAACATAAAACAAAAGTTGTGAATGGATTTACAGAAAAATATAATGTCAATAAATTGGTGTATTACGAAATATATAATGATATTAATGTTGCAATAGAAAGAGAAAAACAGTTGAAAACTTGGAATAGAAACTGGAAAAAAAGATTGATAGAAAAAGAGAATAAAGATTGGAACGATTTATATAATTCATTAACAATAGTGTAAATATAAAAAGAGAGATCCCCGACAAAAACTTTCGGGGATGACAAACTTAAAAAGGAAAGGAATAAAAAATGAACAATGTTTTACTTGAAATCGGAACTGAAGAAATACCATCTTCATATATTGCACCTGCACT
>CAJOOL010000111.1 GCA_905236115.1 uncultured Endomicrobiia bacterium | reverse complement strand
TTCCGTCTTCGGGAGTAAACTTTAATTTCTGATTATATCCCGAGAACATAACAGCGGAAATCTGAGAACTTTCATCCTTAAGCGTAAAATAAATATGCCCTGAAGAATAACGCTTAAAACCCGATATTTCCCCCGACAGCCAGATACAGCCGTAAGATTCTTCCAGAACGGTTTTTATTTCGTTATTTATCTCCGTAACGGAATAAATTCTTTTGCCGCCGCCGTCCGGACTGCCGGCAGTCTCAGTCTCCTGTTCAATATTTCGGTTTGAGTTTGTAAAGTCAAACAAGTCTATTTCGCAATCTCCTGAGCTCTTGTTTCTCTTATAACCGTTACTTTTATCTGTCCCGGATATTCAATTTCATTTTCTATTTTCTTGGCTATGTCGCGTGCAAGTATGTGCGACTGAACATCGTCTATATTTTCCGGTTCTACCAAAATTCTTATTTCTCTTCCTGCCTGCACAGCATAAGCGGAAGCAACGCCTTTAAAGCTCTTGGAAACAGTTTCAAGCTGTTCAAGCCTCTTTAAATAACTTTCAACGGTTTCTCTTCTTGCTCCCGGCCTTGCGGCGGAAATTGCATCGGCTGCGGCTATAACAAAAGCCTCCGGGCTCTGCGGTTCCGCAAAACCCTCATGGTGAGCCAAAATAGCATTTATCATTTTGGGCGATTCACCGTATTTCTTGGCAAACTCGGCCGATATTTGATGGTGGGTCCCCTCAACTTCATGGTCTACGGCTTTACCTATATCGTGCATCAAACCTGCTTTTTTGCAGAAAGTTACATCCAAGCCAAGCTCGCTTGCAATGGCACCTGCCAGCCACGTAACTTCCAAAGTATGCTGAAGCTGATTTTGACCGTAAGAAGTTCTGAAATGAAGTCTTCCGAGAAGTTTTATTATCTCGGGATGAAGACCGGGAACACCGGATTCTATGGCGGCTTTTTCACCCAAATCTTTTATCATATCTTCCACTTCTTTGCGTGTCTTCTGAACTACTTCTTCAATTCTTGCAGGATGAATTCTTCCGTCTGCGATAAGTTTTTCCAGAGATTTCTTTGCGATAAATCTTCTGACTCCGTCAAATGCGGAAAGCGTAATTGCTTCCGGCGTGTCGTCTATAATCAAATCAACACCGGTTGCCTGCTCAAAAGCCTTTATGTTTCTGCCCTCTCTTCCGATAATTCTTCCCTTTATTTCGTTGCTGGGGATTTGAATGGTGGACGTGGTAGTATCCACGGTATGGTCGGCTGCCACTCTCTGTATGGCTATTGACAGAATTTCTTTCGCTTTTTTGTTGGCGTTTTCTCTGAGCTCCTGCTCCATTTTCTGAGAGGCGATTGCCGCGTCTCTTTTGGCCTCGTCAAACATTTCTTTTGAAAGTCTCTGTTTGGCCTCTTCTCTGGTTAGCCCGGAAATTTTTTCCAGAACGGTCTTCTGCTCGTTTTTTATCTGTTCAACTTCGGAAATTCTCTTGTCAATATTTTTTTCTTTGTTTTCTACATCTTTTTCTTTCTGCTGCAAATCTCTGTCTTTTTTGTCCAGATAATCCATCTTTCTGTCAAGACTTTCTTCTCTCTGATTCAATCTTTTTTCCGTGTTTTGAACTTCACTCTTCTTATCTTTTATTTCTTTTTCGGCTTCTTTTCTTTCTTTCTCAACGGTGTCTCTTCCCGCCATAATAATTTCTTTTGCCTTGGCATCGGCAACAATTTTGGCTTCATTTATTATTCTGTCAGAAACCTGTTCTACAGAATTGGAATCTATTCTTGCATAGATATATCTCAAAATAAAACCAAGGCCGAAACACACACAGCCGACTCCGACAAACATCAACATTTGTTCCATAACTCACTTCTCCTTTTTTCGGGAAACACCGATTAATTCCAAAACGGAAAGACACAAGGCTTTTTGCTTATACGTGCTTATCCGTAATTAATCAGCCGGCATTTCTTTCACAAAATCAATTTTTTACGATTTCAATTATTCTTTTTTCAGTTAATATCTTTCCTACGGGCAAATCATACCCGGCAAAAGGAAGCTTATCTACTAACTGCACTTCAAAAGCAAGACCGATTCTCTTTGAAACATCAGTCCCTTCCAGCCATCTGTCATAATAACCTTTACCGTATCCGACGCGGTAACCGCTAAAATCAAACGCTATGCCCGGAACAAAAATCAAATCAATATCTCTTTTGGCCACAACTTCATTTTCGTTAAATTCCGGCTGTCTGATACCGTAAACTCTGTCATAACAGTCTTCCAGCTTATTGATACGAACCGCCGTCATAATACCGTCGCCGGGAGTTTGGATAACGGGAACGGCAACATCCTTACCGTCAGCCAAAAATTCGTTAATCATAAAGTCCGTTATAACTTCCGAACCGTAAGACAGATAAAACATTGCCGTCCTGCATGAGCGGTATTCTTCCAGTTTTTTTATTCCGGTAAGAATACTGCTGCTGTAAGCATGCCTTAAGGCAGGTTCAAGCCTGTCTCTTATCTTAAGAAAATCGTATCTTATTTTACTTTTTTCCGAAGTTTGTATTTCGTTCATTACAGCACCTCTTAAAAACAAAAACCCCGCAATTGCCGCGCCCGTCAGGTATTTAAAGCCCTTTTTTATAAGTGAGAAACATGGTCTATGCACAATTTTGCATAACTCGCATGTATTTTCTCCTAAAAGAACTCATCGGAATAAATACTCTAACTAAGGTATCACCAACAATGCAGGGTCTACAAAATATTTAATTTTGTAAATTTACTGAATCTACTATTTTTATTAAATCATTTATTTTTTTAGTACTTGTATCCAACAAATTTTGTTTCTCACCCTTAATTGCCTGCAATTCCGATACCAGCCTGTAGACAGCTACGGCTCTCAGTCTGGAACTGTCTACTATTTTTCTGTCATAATCTTTACGGACTGCACTATATATTTCATTTGCATAGTTGACAATTGCTTCGGTCTTTAAAACATCGCAGTCGTCAACGGCAATATTTAACGTCATACCCATAATTTTAGTACTTATATCAGCCACTTAAGTTTATTATACCCCTTATTTACAAAGACTTTATTTTATGTAAAATTCTTCTCAGCTTTACAGCGGCTCTTTTTTGTTTCTTTCTGTACGCAGATAACTCAAAAATACGATTTTTTAAATTCTCTATTTCTTTACCGAGAAAGTCATTTTCCATTTTCAATCTGGTGTTGGAATCTCTCAACAAGTTGTAATCATGCACTACTTTTTCAAGTTTTTTCTTTAAAAATTCATATTCTTGCATGGTATATAATAAGATTCTATGATATAAAAATATGCTTATATTGTCAATTAAAAAAAGGCTTCACCTTTTTTGAGGCCTGCTCCGTTGGCAAAATCATAAGCAGACATTTTGGCCTTGCTTTCCGGCTGAACTTCTGTTATAAAAAGAGCGTCTTTACCGCATTTTACGATAAAACCTCTGCCTTTTATTACTTCCGTTACCGCCGCACAGGGAGCATTTGAGGTGTCTTCAATAACGCCGCATTTCATAATTTTCAGCATTTTTCCTTTCATTCTTCCGTTGTTTATAATGCTGAAAACTTTCGGCCAGATATAAAAACCTCTATATAAATTATATATATCTTCCGCCGGTCTGCTCCAATCAATTTTACCGTCTTCTTTCTTAAATATCTTACAAAAAGACGGTTCGCCTTTCTGAGGCTGAGCCGTAAAATTTCCGCTTTCAAGCAAATCCAGCGTCTTATTCATTACATCAACACCGCAGACGTTGAGCTTATTAAAAAGAGTTTCGGCCGTATCTTCAGCTTCAATATCAACGGTCTTCTGCATTAAAATATCTCCGGTATCAAGACCTTTTTCTATAAAAAAAGACGTTACGCCCGTTTGTTTTTTCCCGTCTATCAATGCCTGCTGAACGGGAGACGCCCCTCTGTATTCGGGCAGAAGAGAAAAATGAATATTAAAACATCCGTATTTGGGAGCTGTAAAAATTTTTTCGGGAATTATTTTTCCGAAAGAAACAACCGCCCCGGCATCGGCATTAAAAGATTTTATTTTTTCTGCCGTATCATCGGTAAATTTATCTATCTGAATGTAAGGAATATTTTTTTCGGCGGCGTATTGCTTTACTGCTGGAGCCTTGATTCTGTTGTTGCGTCCGACGGGCTTATCGCACATGGTAACCACACAGGCAATATCGTGCTTTTTATCTATATTTTCCAAAAAGTATTTTGAAATTTCCGCCGTTCCGAAAAAGATTATTTTCATAAAAAAATTACTCCGTAATTTTTGGCTGAGAAGCTGAGAAACTGCGAAGCGGTTTCTACCAGTTCTTTGCTTTCTTTCGTCTTCTTACTTCTTTTTCAACAAGTTTTCTCTTCCAGTCGGGAAGATAGTCTATAAAAACTTTCCCGTTAAGATGGTCGGTTTCGTGCTGAAAAGCCTTTGCAAGGAAGCCCTCAACTTCGGCGGTATTCACACCGCCGTTAATATCGGTATATTCAATATTTATTTTATTGTATCGTCTTACTTTTTCATAAATTTTCGGAAAAGAAAGACACCCCTCTTCCTGTTCTATTTTATCTTCACCTGAAATTATCTTTGGATTTATCAAAACGAAAGGTCTGTTTTTACCGTCGGGAAGAACGTCCACCACGCAAATCTGCAAAGATATTCCCACCTGCGGTGCAGCAAGCCCCACGCCTTTTGAAGCATACATTGTATCAAACATATCTTTTACAAGACGTTTGACATCGTCGGTAATTTCGGTTACGATTTGAGCTTTTTTTCTTAATACGGGATCGCCGTATTTGACTATTTTCAAAACTGACATTTCTGCCTCGTGATTGTAAAGGGAATGCCGATTAATCAGCATTCCCTAAATTGTTGTATTATACCAAATTAGAGAACTGTTTAAAAGCATCTGTATTTGGTTAAATTTTATAAATTTTCCAAATAATGCTCAACCGAAATCGCTGCAACGGCACCGTCGCCGCAGGCGGTAACAACCTGTCTTAAAATTTTCTGTCTTACATCTCCGCAGGCAAAAACACCTTCAACGGAAGTTTTCATATTTTCGTCGGTAACAATATATCCGTTCCCGTTTAATTTTATTTTCGTATTTTTTAAAAATTCCGTATTCGGCTGCCAGCCTATAAAAACAAAAACACCATTAACCGAAAGCGTCAAAACCGCATCGTTTTTTACATTTTTTAACTTAATACTTTCTACCGAACCTAAAGGATTTCCGGCTATTTCTTCAACAACACTGTCATAAATAATATTTATTTTTGTTTCTTTAAAAACTTTTTCCTGAAGAATTTTTGCGGCCCTGAATTCATTTCTTCTATGTATAAGATTAACTTTTGAAGCAAATTTTGTCAAATACAAAGCTTCCTGCAGAGCGGAGTCGCCGCCGCCGATAACGGCAATTTCTTTGTTTTTAAAAAACGGACCGTCACAGGTTGCACAGTAAGAAACACCTTTCCCGGTAAATTCTTTTTCTCCCGAAACACCGGACTTTTTGGCATTTGCACCGCTTGCGATAATAACGGTTTTAGCTTCGTATTCTTTATTGTTTTTCAGAATAACTTTTTTCGTTCGGGCTGCAGTTTGTGTTGATGTTTGTGTTTCAGTTTGCGTTGTCGTATCAATTTTAAGCACTTCGCCGTAAACTATTTCCGTTCCGAAAGATTCCGCCTGTTTCTGCATTTTTACGGCCAGCTCAAATCCGTTAATTCCCTCTTCAAAACCCGGATAGTTTTCCAAATGATCCGTTATTGCTATCTGTCCGCCGCACCCGGCTTTTTCTATAAGAAGAGTTTTTAATCTTGCTCTTGCGGTATATATTGCCGCACTCATTCCGGCGGGACCTCCGCCGATAATTATTACATCATACATAATATTGTTACCCTAATTAAAAATTATTTAATAATTATTCCGCCATACACCGTTGTTGTTTTTCGCCGTTGCTGTTCTCAACTATTCAACCTCAAATTTTTAAGACTTTTTTAATCCAATAATTTCTTGATATCGCTTTTCCAGTTTTCTTCCATTCCCGGTCCGTATCCCGTATATTTTTTATAAACTTCGCCGTCTCTGTCTATTACAAAAAATGCCGGAATAGAACGTATTTTATAATTTGATATTACTTTATTGTCGCTCAACAATACGGGGTAATTTATTTCATTGTTCTTTATAAATTTTTCTATTGTATCTTTATCTTCCTGCATATTTATGCCCAATACAACAAAATCTTCATCTTCATAAAATTCTTGATACATTTTTTCAATCTGAGGAATTGACGCTCTGCACGGAGGACACCACGTAGCCCAGAAATCCAGAAATACTACTTTGCCTTTATAATCCGACAGAGATACCTGTCTGCCATCCAAATCTTTCAATGTAAAATCGTAAGAAACTTCTGCACAAGATAAAGATACGCATACTGCGGTTAAAAATAAAAACAAAAGAATTTTTTTGTAAAACATTTCCGCACCCCCGTATAAATAAAATTTTATTTTGTTGAAAAATTATAAAATATTGTCTATTTCCTGTTTAATATCGTCTTTCGGTCTAAAACCAACCAATTTGTTTACGGGTTTTCCGTTTTTAAAAATGATAAGACATGGTATGGAAGTTATCTGAAATTGAGAAGACAAACTCATATTTTCATCGGTATTCACTTTGCCTACTTTCACTTTTCCGTCGTATTCTTTTGCAAGCTCGTCTACAACAGGCGACAGCATTCTGCAGGGACCACACCACGGTGCCCAAAAATCCACCAACACTGGTTTATCGGATTTCAAAACTTCCTGTTCAAAATTTCCTTCATTTATAACCAATTCCGCCATTTTAAAGCCTCCAAAAAAATTTTTAAATATTTTCAACTCAATGTTTCCTTTATCACTATTATATAAAAACTTCGCCGCCGTTTTCAATCTTTTTCAACCATCCAAACCGTTCAACCTTTCAACTCTTACATCTTTTCCCGAAAAATTTTTTCCGCAAAATAAGAACTTCTTACATATCTTCCTGCCACACATTTTTTTATTCCTGCTTCAAGTGCTTTGTTTTTAAAATATTCAAACTCTTCTTCACAGTATTCCTTTACTACGTCAGCATTATCCTTAAGCGGTTTAAGATACTGTCCTATAGTTAAAATATCACAATTTATGTTTTTTAAATCTTTAAAAACATTTAATAATTCCTCTTCTGTTTCGCCAAGTCCCAGCATTAAAGCCGTTTTTGTAATGAATCCTTTCTTTTTTGCATAAGATAAAACTTTTAAAGATCTTTCATAATCGGCACCTTTTCTGTATTTGTAAAGCGACGGAACAGTTTCCACATTATGGCCGAAAACATCAGGACCGGACGCTAAAACAATATCAATATTTTTTTCTATTCCTTTAAAATCCGGAACCAAAATTTCCGTTTTTAAACCGGGTATTTCTTTTTTTAATACTTCAACGGTGTTTTTAAAATGTTCAGCCCCACAGTCCGGCAAATCATCTCTTGTTACCGATGTTATAACGACGTATTGCAGCCCAAGATTTTTTATTACTTCAGCCAGTTTTTGCGGTTCATCTTTATCAACATTTACAGGTATGCCGTGAGAGGTCGCACAAAAAGCACAGTTTCTTGTGCAGACATCGCCCAGTATCATAAATGTTGCAGTTTTATTTTTAAAACATTCATTTATATTCGGACATTTTGCACTTTGACACACCGTATGCAGTCCGTACCGTTTAAAACTTTTTTTTAAATTATCCAGTTGTGCCAAACTTATTCTTTTCTTTTCCATACTTTTTTTCCCCGCCGTTTAAAATCTTTCAATTATTCAGCTTCAACTCTTTAACTGCCGTTCCTGCAATTGCCGTTCATTATACATTACACATTGTACATTGCCGTTCTCAGCTATTCAACTGTCTATCTCACATAATATAATAAATCAGCGGAATATCAACCTGTTTTGTATATTTTTTCGAATTTTCAAAATCTTTTTTAAACAGCCTTTCCACCAGCTCATCCACCGTTTTTTCATCCGAAAAAGCAATATTTATTTCTCTGTTTTTAAACATGCTCAATCTGTTGAAGTTGGCACTTCCCACACAAGCCCAGCCGTCATAAACTGCCGCTTTTACATGCGTCATTTTCGGATACACATATACTTCAATACCGTTGCTTATCAAATAATTTGCCGTTTTTAAATTCAATTTGTCGGATATTACCATATCATTAATTTCCGGGAAAATTATCTTTACGTCTACCCCGCGTTTTTTTGCATTTATCAATTCGTTTATCAGAGAATTTTCGCTGAAATAAGGATTTTCTATGTATATTCTGTTTTTCGCTCTTCGGATTGCTTCCAGCTGTGCGGAATATATTTCATAATCCGCAGCACTTGTTGTCAGCAACCGCACATCCGTCATATCTTCTTCAGGTTTATTTTCGGCACGTTTTGATTTTGTAAATATGCTTCTGTAAATAACTGCAAAGTCCCCGCCGGGTCCGGCAAAAGACCACGCTTTATAAAAATTTTTTACCAGTTTTGATACTGCCGGTCCTTCAAGCGATATCATTAAATCGTGCCATGTGTATCTGTATTCATTGGCTATGTTCATACCGCCAAGATATGCTTTTTTTCTGTCTATTAAAAAAACTTTTCTGTGGTCGCTGGTTACCCACGTGTCGGGATGAATTCGGACTTTTACGTTGGAATTTTTTTTAAGAAATTTTACGATGTTTTTAGGCAGCGTATAATTCTGATACAAAATATCTTTTGACGGTTTTTTCAGTTCCACTGTTCCCATATAATCCATAAGAACACGCACGTCAATTTTCTGCGAATACTTTTTTAAGTCGTTTGCTACCGCAGCGGAAAAATCGTCCGTCTTAAAAATATAAGTCTGAATAAATATTGAATGTTTCGCCGCTTTTGCACTTTTTAAAAAATCTTCAAAAAATTCTTCGCCGTCAATAAAAAATTTCATTTTGGCTTTGTATTGTTTTGTGCCCAGTTCTTCGTCCAAAAATTTGTTGAATTCGTCAATATCCATCATTTCTTTGTCTTCATTTTTTTCTTCGTATTTTTCTTTATAATAGCTTTCCGAAATATTCGGCGAAAATGTCAAAAGTGCCGAAGAAAAAGTAGAAAACAACCTGTAAGAAGATGTAAAAGGAGATTTGATTATCGGTATGACATGGTTTTTTATTATAAAGGAATACAAAAAATCCGTTGATACGGAAAAGAAATTTAAACTGCTTTTATCTTTTTGATACGGAGGCAGAATTAAAGGCAGAATATAAGATTTTTCCGTATCGGCAAAAATATATGTTATGCAGTCCATATTTTTCGGCAATATTATAAATTGTTTTTGGTCGGTATATTTTTTTGCCGTGTCTATGAAAGTATTAAGAATTTGTTCCGACATTTCTTTGTCAAGTTTGGCTTCTTCTTTTTTGTTTTTTTTGGAAGTTTTTTTCAAAATCGTTCTGCTGTAAAGGCTTCCCGTTTCTCCCGTGTCTTTTTTATACTGATACCGTATAAAAGCAAAATCTTTTTTTATATTTAAGGCATTACAGGTTTCATTAAAAATTCTTAAATATGTTTCATCCGGCAGAATAAAAACTTCTTTTATTTTTTCTTCTTTGTTTTTTATTTTTTCGGCATCAAGTTTCAGTCTTTTTATTTCGGTGTTTTTTGCTTTTTTCAAAAGGCGGACGGTCAAAAAAAGATTCTCAACCCCGTAATCAAAAAAGAGTTTATTTTTTATTATAAAAACTTTATTCGGAACTACGGAATAGTCTTCAACCGGCGAGAGGTTTATTTTATCTTCGCTTGCCGCACAACAGAAAGAAACGGAAAATAATATGATAAATAACGACAGAAAAATTTTCATTATTATGAGCTGTTGTTTTTTCGTAATTGTTATTTCGGATATTGTTATTTCCGTTTATCTAGAAATTTTTGCAGGGATTTTTGCCATTCGGGAATTTCAATATTCAGCCGCTCGGAAATTTTTTTATTGCTCATTGCGGTTTGGTGCGGTCTTTTTACTTTTGACGGAAAAGTTTCCATAGGAACGGGAATAATTTCGCTGCCGGCATTTTGAAGTTTTACATATTCTTTTGCCAGTTCGTAACGGGAAGCTTTTCCGGAGTTCGTCAGCTGGTAAAGCCCCGTTAAATTTTCGTTCAATGCTTTCATAACAACATCGGCTATATCAAAAGTAAACGTCGGAACGGAAATTTCATTGTCGGAAATTTTTAATACTTTATTATTCTTCATCCAGCCGGATAATTTATACAAAAAGTTTTGCTGTCCGTCGCCGATAACCCAGCTTAAACGGCATACCAAAGAATTTTCATATTTCAGTGCTTCCTGTTCGCCTGCAAGTTTGCTCTTTCCGTATTCGTTTAAAGGATTTGTTTTGTCGTCTTCGGTATAAAAATCTTCCTTTTTACCGTCAAAAACATAATCGCTGCTGAAGTGGACAAGTTTTATTTTATTTTGTAAAGCGGCCTGCGTCAAGTTTGCAACTGCCGAATGATTGATAAGAAACGCTTTTGTATTATCCTGCTCGGCGGCTTCCACGTTGTTGTATGCGGCACAGTTTATAACAATATCAGGTTTGTACTGCGAAAAAATATTGTTTATTTTTTCTTTATCCGTTATATCCAAATCCTTTTCCGGCGGTGCAATAAAATCAATATTTTTTTCTTCAAAAATTTTTATAAAAGCTTTTGCCAGCTGTCCGGAACTTCCTGCAATTATGTATTTCATAAAATATTCCTTTTAAAAAATTTTTTCACACCGAAGTTTTCGGGATATGCCCGACCGTTCGGCGGTTTTCCCCGGTTATTTTATAAAAAATAAAAATATTTAGAAAGTATCCGTATTATTTTTCCCGGTTTTTCTTCAACATTTCATTTTCAATTTTTAAAAGGCGTATCTCGTGGTCTTTCAGCTGAAGCTGCAGGTCTTTGATATCGGCAACCGAATTGTTTTTTATTTCATTTCCGGATGTATCAAAATGCGTTTGAATTTTTTCTGCAAAGGCATCAAAAAAATAATTTATCGGAACATTAAATATTTCCGAGAGTTTCTGCATGGTAGACATTTTCGGATTGTTGGAATTTGTTTTTATCCATCTGCTTACAACGGACTGCCGGCAGCCGAGCTTTTCTGCAAGCTCGGTTTGAGTCATATTTTGAACTTCCAATAAATATTTGATTTTACTACCAAAAGTCATAAAACAAACTTCTTTTAAAAGTAAATTTAAAACACAAAGAAACATAAAACATTGACTTAATTAATATTTTATGTTATAATTACTACATAAAGTGATAAACAAAAAAAATACTTATAAAAATAAAAACCGGCCGAGCGGGCTGATTTGGCACACCGCCA
>CAJOOL010000110.1 GCA_905236115.1 uncultured Endomicrobiia bacterium | reverse complement strand
TTCTATGGGCGAAGCCCGTGCCGTAGAGCCGATGATACCGCATCTGAAAGACTGCAACATCATAGTTTCGGTAATCACAAAATCCGCCAGAGAATATGTTGCAAAAATAAAAGGCATTTCTTATTATGCTTTGGCACCGGTGGATTTATATCCTTTCATATCTCGTCAGTTAAAAAAAGTAAAACCCGATATTTTAATACTGATAGAAACGGAATTTTGGCCTGCCATGATAACCTGTGCGGACAGAATCGGAACAAAAATCGTTACCGTCAACGGAAGAATTTCCAAAGGTGCTTTTTCGTATTACAAACTTACAAAATTTTTCTGGAAACCGTTTTTAAGTTTAATAGATTTTATATCCGTCAGAAACGAACACGATTATGAAAGATTTAAAGAAATTTTAGGCAGTTCTGAAAAGATAAAAATTACCGGCAACATCAAATACGACAGAGACTGGACCAAAGAAATAATGTCAAAAAAAGAACTGTTTTTTAATGATAAAGATTTCGTTTGGACGGCTGGTAGTACCAGAGAGGGCGAAGAAAAAATAATAATAAACGCATACAAAGAGCTTAAAAAAGAATTTGATAATTTGAAACTTATCATTGCTCCCAGACACATTTCAAGAGTAAAAGAAATTTTAAATTTATTGAAAAATAACAATTTGAATTTTAAGCTGTTTTCCCGTCTTTCTTGTCCCGAATGTCCAAAATCAGACGGCGTTGCAGACGTTATGTTTGACGTTATCGTCATAGACGTTTTCGGAAAATTGCAGGCGGTTTACTCCGTATCCGATATTGTTTTTGTCGGAGGTTCTCTGGTAAATAAAGGCGGTCAAAACCCTATAGAAGCTGCGGCATATTCCAAGCCGGTAATTTTCGGAAAATATATGTATAATTTTGAAAGCGAATCGGCCGCACTGAAAAACAACGGCGGTTTTGAAGTTTCCGGCGAAAAAGAATTAACGGAAATATCAAAGAAACTTTTAACGGACGAAAATTTCAGAAATCACTGCGGAGCAAAAGCCGCTCAAGTTGTAGAAATACAAAAAGGTGCTGTAGAAAAAAATATACGAATAATAAAAAATTTGACCGGCAGTTCCCGTTCGGAATTAACCGCCGTTTCCTAAAATTTTCCTCAAGGGTAACATAATGAAACAGAAAAAAATTACGGAATATTTAAACAATAATCCTAAACCTAAAATTCTTATCGTTCAGCCCAGCAGAATGGGCGATATAATTTTTGCTCTTCCGGCAGTAAGCGAGATAAAGAAAAAATATCCTCATGCACACATCAGCTGGATTGCCGATGAAAGATGTGCCGGCATAATAAAGGATAATTCTCTCATAGATAATCTGATAGTTTTTGACAGAACCAAAATTTCTCTTCCTTATATAATAAAAATGAAAAAACTTTTAAGAGCGGAAAAATTTGATTTAAGCATAGATTTTCACGGGCTGTTCAAGTCCGCATTTATCGTTATGCTTGCCGGAGCAAAATACAAGCTGGCGTCTTCTTCAACCAATGGCATGAGAGAATTTTCGTGGCTTTTTTCAAAAGAAATAAAACCCGATGATAAAATTTCCCACTGTATACAAAGACATCTTGCCGTTGCAAAATATTTAGGATGTGAATTTGACATAAATAATTTGGATTATCATTTGGAAGTTTCCGACGACAGTATTTCCGAAGTAAAAGAAATATTAAAAAAAGAAAATGTTGATTTGAATAAAAAAATCGTTTTGGTTCATCCCGGCGGAGGCTGGATATCACGCCGCTGGCCGAGTGAAAGATTTGCCGAAACTATAGATTTGATAAACAAAAATTATGACGTAAATATTATTCTTATCGGCGGCAAAGAGGGCGGTGCCAGCGAAAAAGGACTGGACGAAGAGATAATATCGGAACTGTCCGAAGAGCAGAACGGAACAAAAAAAATTACTAATCTTACGGGGAAACTTTCATTAAAACAATTGATGGCATTGTTTAAAATATCGGGTGTATTTTTTGCCAATGAAGCAGGCCCGATGCACATTGCAACCGCATTGAAAGTTCCTGCCGTTGCGATACTCGGACCCACCGATGCAAAAAGAACAGGACCTTTTAAAGGAAATACCAAAGTTATTCAGAAAAAAATTTCCTGCCAGCCCTGCAGAAACAGAACCTGCACAAAGAAAGACTGTATGAAACTCGTATGTGTTGAAGAAGTGTTTGAAGAAATTTCAAAGAAACTTTAGGAAACACTGATTAATTATGAAAGAGCAAAGCCCGAAGCAGATTTTGCCTATAAAGAGGCGGTTGAACCGCTTCAAGCGGAACTTC
>CAJOOL010000109.1 GCA_905236115.1 uncultured Endomicrobiia bacterium | reverse complement strand
TTTTGTTTAGAGATCCCACCACAAAAACTATGTGTTTTAATCGGTGTTAATGCAAACTGCATATGTCATTATTACGGAGTTTTCAGAAAGATGATTTACGATAGGCAGTTTAAATTGTTGTTGAAATCATTTTTTGAAAAGCCGAAACAGGGCAGATACAGACGGTTTTATGAAAAATATGCATTCTTTTATGTTTATAAAAATCAGGTATTTGTGTGCGATAAACTTCTGAGAGCAAGTTTAGAAAAGAATTTTACAAAACCTGAAATCAGGGAGTTTAAGAATATGTATTGTTATCTTGCACGGATAGAAAGCCACAATATTAATGAAAATTATATGTTCCACAGATTGGCGGAATCAATATGGCGAAGATGTAGAGAGTATGCGTATTTATACCAAGATTTAAAAACAAATTTGCTTAACATTTGTTAAGCAATTCCTGTACAATTTTTCAAAAATTCCAAAAACATTGTTTTTACATTGTTTTAGTAGTCAAAAAATTTTTATAAATTGTTTTTGAAAAACAATTTTCTAATTTATACGGCAAATTTTATTGCTTTTCATGTACAGGAATTGTCAAACGGCTTTTCGGTGCATATTTTAATTTGAGGCAGTAATCATATAATAAAAATATAATCTTAATTTTTTAGGAGGCCCAAGTGTAACCCCTGTGGGGGTTTAATTCTGCTGTGCAAAATTATAGACAATTGGGCAATTCAGAAAATTTTGAAAATCATTAGAGAAAGATATAGAAAGGTCGACTATATCAAGATGAGGAATTGACAAACATGAAAAATTGTATTAACTGCCAAAAACGATTAGTAGCAAGAATGGTTTTAACGATAATAGATGTTAAACCGTCAGAACTCGCAAGATATTTGCACGTTTCTGAAAGTCTTGTAAGTAAATATCTTGCCGGAGAAAGAAAATCGCACGATTTGGATTTATTTTTTATCGAGCAAATATTTGCAATAAAAGTCACAGAATACGACAGATACGACAAACCGAAAGTCGTGGCAAAACTCAGTTAATTCCCTGCATCACTTCTCTTTGAGGGGTTTAGTTTTTGATTAATACGGTAGAAAAAGTTGATACACCTGAATGGTTAACACTCGGTGAAACTTGCAGTCTTTATAATCTCAAAGAGAAAACTATAAAAGATAAATGTCGACGTTTGGATTTTCAATTTAAAGTAGTTTATCGCAAACGTCGTGCGAATTACTATATCAAATTTGCCTCATTACCTTTAAAGTATCAAAACAAATATTTAAGGATACAAGCACAAAATGATGAGAGATATTCTAATGTTCCGGCTTGGGCAAAGGCTCAGGTAGAAAAATATATTCAGATAATAAAAACAACAGAAGAAATGCGAGGAGCTGAACTTAAGCATTATATCAACTGTTGGAATGTTCTTAATCCTGACAAACAAACGACTTATTCGTCAGTAATGAGAATGAAACAAAGATATGAAATGAGCGGTTCAAAAGGACTGCTTTCTCGGAGGGGAAATAATCATCGCTCAACTGTTTGCGATAAATATTTTAATTATTTCAAGACACTATATTTAATCGAAGGCGCACCTTCGGTTCGATCCTGTTGGGATTTAACACTTGGCTATGCAATGCGTGAGGATAATGTTCAAAAAGAAAATTTCCCAAGCTATGCATCCTTTTTGCGTAGATTGGAACGTGAAATTCCTGCACAAAGTATTTATCTTGCACGTTATGGAAAATCTGCTTGGAATAGGAAATACGGAGGCTTTATTGAACGTGATTATTCTAATATTCAATGCGGCAAAGTATGGGTTTCTGACCACGCACAGATAGACGTGGCTTGTATGACTCAAGACGGAAATGTTGTATTCCCATGGGTCACCGCTTGGCGAGACTACAAATCGGGTAAATGGCTCGGTTGGTTATTACAATGCGGCAGCCCGAATTCGGATCATATATTCCAAACATTCTATTATGCAGCTGAAGAATACGGTTTGCCTGAAGATGTAATTATTGATAACGGTAAAGATTATCGATGCAAAGATTTTGCCGGCGGAAGACGTGTAATAAGAGTTGAAACAAATCAGGCAAAAACCGTTTCAATGCTTGATGAATTAAATGTTCGTGTTCACTTTGCTTTGCCGTATAACGCACAAACAAAACCTATTGAAAGAGATTTCTTAAAAATAAAAGAATTACTCTCAAAACATTGTGTCGGATACAGAGGCGGAAATGTTGTTGAAAGACCTGAAAAACTCGCAGATGAAATAAAAAGCGGAAAA
>CAJOOL010000108.1 GCA_905236115.1 uncultured Endomicrobiia bacterium | reverse complement strand
GATTCTCTCAGAAACGAAATCATAAAAAACTAAAGGAAACTGCGAGATTCCCGACAACGACACTCGGGGCCGTTTTTTCGCTGTAAATGTTTGCACTATCAAATATCATTTTGTATAATATTAAAAAGTTATTAACAATTTTTTTATAAGTTATCCACAATTGTGGATAAGTTTGGGGATAAAATGGACATTTCAATAGCGGACGTATGGAAAAAAGTTGTGGATAAGCTGTCAATATCTATCGGGCAGGAATCCGTAAACTTATGGATTAAGCCGGTAACGCCGGTATCATTACAGGAAAACACGTTTACAATTTCGGTTCCGAACAATTTCTTCTCACAGTGGATAGAAAAAAACCAGCAGTTCAATATAGAACAGATACTTAAAGACTGTTATTTTAAGGATATAAAACTAAGCTATAAAGTTGAAAAAGATATTTCCGAACAGATTTCAAAAGTTCCCGCCATACCGATACACAACGATACGCCCGTTTCGCCTATTATAAAAGACCAGCTGAATTCCAAACTTACTTTTGAAAGGTTTATCGTGGGCAACTCCAACAGGTTTGCTTCCGGATGTGCACAGGCCGTAACAAAAAACCCTGGCAAACAGTTCAATCCTTTATTCATTTACGGCGGTGTGGGGCTGGGGAAAACTCACCTTATGCACGCTATCGGCAATGAAATGAAAAAGAATTTTCCGAATTTCAGAATATTATATGTAACGTGCGAAAAGTTTGCTTCGGACTTTATTGAGGCTATAAGATTTCAGGAAAAAATGTCGGACTTTAAAAACAAATACAGAAACCTTGACTGTCTGCTGATAGACGATATACAGTTCCTTATAAATAAAGACAGCTCGCAGGAAGAATTTTTCAACATATTTAATACATTGAAAGACAGCGGCAAACAGATAGTTATTGCTTCCGACCGTCCGCAGAGCAAGCTGGATATAGAAGAAAGGCTGATTTCGCGTTTCAAATGGGGAAATACGGTGGATATTCAGGCACCGGATACCGAAACAAGAATAGCCATTTTGAAGAAGAAAGCCGAAGAAGAGGGTTTTTCCGTGCCCGACGATGTGATAATGTTTATAGCTTCACAAATAAAGTCCAACATCAGAGAGCTTGAGGGAACGCTGTTAAGGGTGGTATCTTTTATTAAGTTTACCAATACGCCCTTTACGCTGGACTCCGTAAAAACCATATTAAAAGATGTGATAGTTCCCGACGAGAACGCCAAAGTAACGATAGACAGAATACAGCAGGTAGTAGCCGACGAATACAGCCTGACGGTAAAAGACCTGAAAGTGAAGAAAAGAACGGCTCAGCTGGCGGTACCGAGACAGATAGCAATGTATTTGGCAAGATCTTTAACGGATATGTCCACCACGGAAATAGGCGATACATTCGGCGGGAGAGACCACACAACAGTTATGCACGCATATAATAAGATAAGTAAGAAAGTGGCCGACGATCCGTTTTTCAATGCAGAGATTAATAAGATTATTAAGATGATTAAGAACAGTTGAATGGTTGAAGAGTTGAAAAGTTTGAACGGCAACGGCAGTGGCGGAGAATTGGAAGATTGGAAAGATATTAACAACCTGTTGATAACTCTGTGAATAACTCGGGTTTCTTGTGGAAAAGTAAAAAATTTTATAATATGTTAATAAGTCAAAAATGTTATCAACATAATTATTAACATTAAGTTTTTTAAAAAAAGTGCCGATAAATATGGATTTTTTAAAGTTTTAAAAGTTTTTCACGTTATTCGCGGTACTACTACAATTACAACTAAATTTAAAATAAAAAGAGGTAACAGTAATGAAGGTAATTTGTGCAAAAGATGAATTAATGAAAGGTATGCAGATAGTTTCACCGGTAATATCGTCCAAAATAACATTACCCGTTCTTTCAAACTTTTTATTTGAAACGGAAGAAAATAAAATAAAACTTTCGGCAACGGATTTAGAAATAGGCGTTACCTGCTACATAAAAGCGGAAATCGTTGAACAGGGTGCCGTAACAATACCTGCAAAAAGATTTAACGATATAATAAAAGAAGTTTCCGACGGAAATATAGAAATAAAAGCCGACGAAACAAACCAGATAAATTTAAAAGCCGGAAAAGCAAAGTTCACTTTAATGGGGATAGACAAAAAAGATTATCCGGCACTTCCGGAATTTCAAAAAGATAAAATTATTTCCGTAAAATCTTCCGTTATCGCTTCAATGTTTAGAAAGACTCTGTTTTCGGTATCCAAAGACAGCCAAAAATATGTTTTAAACGGTGTATACTTCATAATTGAAGACGGCTTTATAAAGGCTGTCTCTACCGACGGAAGAAGACTTTCTTATGTAAATATTGACGGTTTCAATAAAGATATCAAAGGAAAGGTAATTATCCCTACAAAAGCCGTAAGCGATATTTTAAGACTGATATCGGTAAATGAAAAGGCGGAAGAAATAAAAATCAGTTTAAGCGATAATTTAATGACGACCATGATAGGCGACATAACTTTTCAGACTAAATTGATAGAGGGGGTATTCCCGAATTATGAGCAGGTAATACCGAAAAAGACTATGTCCAAAATTAAGCTCAATGCCGCTCAGACTATGACGGCCGTAAAACAGATGGCATTGTTGACGGGCGATAAGCTGGTGGCGGACAGGTCGTCTTCAATACGTTTAAGTTTTGAAAAAAACAAGATGCTGGTTTCGGCAAATACTGCGGGGCTGGGGTCCGGTGAGACGGAAATTGATATAGAATATGACGGTGAAGTTTTTGATATGAGCTTTAACCCGAACTATATTAAAGATATTTTACAAAATATTGAGGAAGAGAATATTTATTTTTCTTATACTACACCGCAAAGCCCGATAATTATTACGCCGGAAAAAGATACAAGCTATCTGTGCGTGGTAATGCCTATGAGAGCGTGAGCCGGTGGTTGGACTGTTGAAAAGCGGCAGAAAGTTATTTGCGGAAAAGCAGGGTATGAGATATGGAAAAGAGATATTTTTATGCAAAAAACAGTGATGAAGCGAAAGATTTCAGTGAGGTATCGTCCGTAATAAAAGAGCTGGCGGAAAAGATTGGCCTTACCGACGAATATTTTATTATTATGTCGCGGTGGGAGCAGGAAGTAGGCAACAAAAAAGTGGTTTTAAACGGCTGCAAAAACGGTGTGATTATGGCGGCGACAAATTCTGCGGTGTATCTGAATGATTTTAACTTGCGTAAGAGGCAGATTATCAGACGGCTCAACCAGTACCTAGGCGGAAAAAAGATTAAGGATATTAAGTGTGAGATAGTATAGGGAAGAAAATGTGATTTTTTTTACAGACTTCCGCCTTTTTATAGGCAAAATCTGCTTCGGGCTTTGCTCTTTCATAATTAATCAGTGTTTCATTTATTGATTTTTCAATACAAATAATTGAAGTTGATATTTATTAATGTTATATAGTAAACGATAAAATAATTTTAACACAAAACAATACTTTTAAAGCTAAAAATCTATTTTATTATGATTTTATTTTTGTTGTTTACTATAGAAGTTGTTCTGGAGAATGGACTTGTAACGAATCGGCATTTGATATAGATGACCGTGGAAATAAAATTTTGCATATTTTCATATTAACAGTTCCAACACAGGAGAAAAATTACTTTTTAATGCCTTTCAAATTTTTATTTTTTTCCACTGCAAAGTATAGCCTATAGCACTGCCAAGCTGTAAAAGAGTTTCAATATTCGGTGTTCTTCCGCCGTTTTCAATTCTTGCTATTCCGGATTGCTTTATACCTAACTTATTTGCTATTTCCTGTTGTGTTTTCTTTGCTTTTAATCTAAGCTTTCTAAACTGTTCAATTAAACTGACTACAGGAATATCTTTTATCGGAGGATTTTTCCATTTCTTGCCGTTTTTGTAAAGTTCATATTCGGACAAATCCAATTCACTGTTCCATCTAACTCCGCTTCCGCCAAAAGCAACTTTAACTTTATTGAACAAATCTTTATTGCGAAGTTGTTTGAATTGCGGTATTTCAGAAATAAGTGAGCTGACGTCGTACTGTTTAAAAACTCCGTTTTCAAACAATACCCCCAATATCATATTTTCCAAAGGATAAACTTTAAGAATTTTATAAATTTGCATAATACACCTCTTATGCTAAAGGCGGTAATTTTACAGGCTTCTTATTATTCCACATTTCCATTAATGCAGCTTGATGAGGTTTAGCCCATTTTCTTACAAGATTTTTTGCTGT
>CAJOOL010000107.1 GCA_905236115.1 uncultured Endomicrobiia bacterium | reverse complement strand
CACGTTGTTTTAAGCGGGCCTGTAGCTCAGTTGGTTAGAGCACTCGACTCATAATCGAATGGTCGTAGGTTCAAGTCCTACCAGGCCCAAGCGAAAAAATAAAATAAATATTTTAAATAAAAAAACAGCTCATATCTTTATCTTTGATATGAGCTGCTTCTGTTTATGTTTGTTACTTTTCTATAAACCTCATCTGTAAGATGCACCTATGTTTCCGTTGAATTGTGATGTTAAACCTGCATCAATGTTTAAATCCAACGAAATATTGAAATTTGAATTAATATCATAAGCACAGCCTAAACCTCCGGAAAAAGATGTACCGTAAAGTTTTGTTCCCTCTATTTCAAATTCATATTTAGGTGCATTTACAAAACTGCCTTTTGTTTTAAATTTGCTGCCTGTCAATATTTGTTTGATTGCAGCTGAGGCATACCAATTAAATGACGGAAGTATTTTGTTTTGTAAATTTATTTCTATCTTTGCTTCAGCCTTTGCATAAGTACCGCCGTTTATTTTCAGTCTGTATTCGCTGTTTCCGTTTTCTTCAATGGTTCCGTTGGAAACGACAGCACAATTTATGCCGGCAACAGGTTTTTCTGACATTAACAGCGGCATTAAGATTTCAGAAACCTTGAACTTTGGAAGCATTCAGCAAATCTATTGTTCCGGCGGTAATCTTTGAAGAAGCATCCTTTAAGTCTATAACGGAATTATCAAACCTTACCAAATTTCCTGCAGTTACTTTTGATTGCAACAGTGATAATGTTCCGCCGCGGCTTAAAGATAAACTGTCGTTTATTTTAGCATTGTTTACATTTTCAAAAGATAACAAAGCATTTTCTCCGAGTATTGAAACGGAATTGACATCAATGTTTGATTTTACGAGTAAGTTTCCTCCCAATGCTCTTATTTCTCCCATTTCAAAAGTTCCTGCGGAGTTTATGGTCATTGTTCCCTCGCCGGCTTTTGCCAATATTCCGTATTCGCCGGTAATGGAATCTCCAGAGAAAGTCAAATCTTTTTGGTTTTCAATAATCAAACCTGTTTTGACGTAAATGTTATTTGTTAAGTTTACGTTTGCCGCCTCAACAACCAGCTTTGAAAGGTTATCTTTATCTTCGCCCTCAAATCTCAGTGCGACATCTCACGCAATACTGTTATCATCGTATATACCTATACCGCTTCCGTCATGAACTACTATTTTTCTGTCTGCCGCCGCTACGCCGTCATTAAATTTGAATTTGGAATTTTCGCCGCTTACAAGTAATGTTCCTTTGTCAATTGCCGTTGTTCCGAAAACTTCAAGCTGCGTATTTTCCAGTTTGAAAATTCCGTCGTTTATTGTTAAATCTTTTATTTCAAAATTATTGTTGTTATTATCCGCAACAAAAGTTCCTTTACCCGATTTTACTATTACAGAGTCCGCACCTGCTTGAAAATTAAATTTGTTTAATTTTGCCGTAGTGGTTGCTTCCGTAACAAACTCTATATTTTTCGCAATGTTTATACTGCTTGCTATCGTATCGTTTGATATAACAGTATTGCTTGTTGTATGAAGCTTGGGAGTGGTTGTAATAGAATGAAAATTTATTCCTGCCGCCGATGAAATATTTTTCTCGTTAAATATTGTCAAATCGCCGTTATAAATATCTATAACATTATTTATTCCCGCGTTTTCATTCATAACCAAAGAAGCATTTTCACCGCCCAAAGAAAAGCCGGAATCCAGAACAACTCCTTTGTCCAAAGTGAATGTTCCGTTATTAACCGTAAATTTTGATATATTTATTTTTCTGTCTACTCCTTCTATTTGCGATATCGTGGTATTTCCAAGTCCTTCTTTAATAAACTCAGTTTCATATCCCGGTTCCGGGTTATAATTAACCAAATCTCCTTTCAAATATAAATTTTGATTTTCAGCCACATTCAAAACGGCACCGTTTTATTTAGATATCCGCAAATTATAAAATATGCGGTTGTGGCATACTTAAATACAATATACGAATATGGTATGCACAGTTTATTTATTTTATTTTATTTTTTTTCAATAGTATTGATTTTTGGTATTGATTAAAAAAAATTTTTTTTATATAATGACCCGTTATTAAGCTGTATGTATGTAAAAGTTCTTTAAGATTTCAAAAAATAAGTAAAGGAAGTTCCGTGAGTGCTTCGGCACAATTCGGACACTGCCCGGCAACGGTAATCAAAATTTTAGATTTTGTAGTCCGGTCTATTACTTGTTTTGTTATGACAGAAAATCTGTTGCTTTTCCGGGGGAAAGAAGCTTTTGCAGATAAATTAAAGAATATCTATAGAAGAATATTGTTTAACCTTTTTTCCTTTGGGAAAATCGGTTTTTTTATTTTTGCTGTTTGAAAATTGTCTTTTGTTATTTATTGTACATTGTTATATTAAGCATAGTGAAACATCTCGCCGTTAAGGAAACGCTGATTAATTATGAAAGAGCAAAGATTGAGAGTAGATTTTGCCTATAAAGAGGCGGAACTTCGCAGGGATAATGGGCAATTTATCGCGAGAAGTTTCCTTAAGTTGTTGCCGTTTATTATACATTGTACATTGTAAATTATAAATTGTTGTTCCGTCTGTCATTCCCGCGATGTTGTGCGTGTGTCTCTGTCGGGAATCTCGCAGTTGCCGTCATTGCGATGAGCGAAGCGAAGAAGCAATCTTGTTTATTATAGGACAGAATTATGATACTTGTAATCACCGGAAACGGAAAGGGGAAAACAACCTCGGCAATAGGTCAGATAGTCAGAGCTTTGGGGCATAACCAAAAAGTCTGTCTGGTTCAATTGTTTAAAGGTGAAGATTTTTTCGGCGAACAGAAAATTTTAGCTAAATTTGACGGTTTGGATTTTTTCTCTTTTGCACCGAAACATCCTTTCTGTTTTAAAGATGTCGGCAGGCAACAGGTTGTAAATGAATGCGGTCAAGCTCTTCAGAAATTAAATGAAATTGCCGAAAACAATAAATATAATTTGATAGTTCTTGAAGAATTTAATATTGCTGTTCGTGACGGATATATTGACGAAGATTTATTGATGGGTGTCATAAAAAAATTAAATGAAAAAGCTAATGTTATGATAACAGGCAGGGGAGCAAGCCAAAAATTAACAGAGCTTGCCGATTTGGTCAGTGAAGTAAAAGAAATTAAGCACCCGTATAATAAAGGTATCCCTGCACAAGCCGGAATTGAATATTAGGATGCTTTATAGTTGTTTATAAATTGTAAATTGTCGTTCCGTCTGTCATTCCCGCGATGTTGTGCGTGTGTCTCTGTCGGGAATATAGCAGTTGTCGTCATTGCGATGAGCGAAGCGAAGAAGCAATCTTGCACACGAAGTGTGCTTAACCGCGTAGCGGTGTCATCCCGGACTTGATCCGGGATCTATGTTATAAAAATACCTTAAACTCTCAGCTTATCGGCTAAAAATCGCTTTGCGATTTTTTAAAATTATGCAAAAGATTTATTTTTTATTATTATCATTAATATTTTTACTATCGGCTAATCTGTTCGCAGATTATTCCCGTATCGTTTCTCTTGCTCCATCGGTAACGGAAAATCTTTATGAACTCGGAATGGAAAAAGAGCTTATAGCCAATACGATTTACTGTCGTGATATTGACGAAAAAAATAAAAAAGAAAAAATCGGAACCGTAACGGAACCTAATATTGAAAAAATAATTTCTTTAAAACCGGACTTAATAATTTCCACAAAAGAGGGCAACAATAAAATTTTCATAGAAAAATTAATCAGATTAAAACTTCCGGTATACGTTATGGAAACGGTAGAAAATTTTGACGACATCTGTAATAATTTCTTGAAATTGGCTGAGTATTTAAATAAAAAAGAAATCGGCGAAAAAATAATTAACGATATAAAAAATGAAGCAGATAAAATTTCCAAAAACAAGAAAAAAAATTATGATATAAAAGTATTTTGGGAAGTCGGTGCAAACCCCGTTTTTACCGTAGGAAAGAAAAGTTATGTGAATGATTTTAATAAATTTGCCGGCGGTAAAAATATTTTTGCCGATACGAATAATAGATATCCTAACGTAAATATAGAATCAGTTATTGAAAAAAATCCGGATATTATTATCCTTGTAGATATGGGCGATGTCGGAAAAGAAGAAATAAAAAAGTGGAAAAAATATAAAAATTTAAGTGCCGTTAAAAATAATAAAATTTTTATGCTTGATGCAAAGGAAATTTTTACACCTTCTCCGAAAACTTTTTTGAACGGACTGAAAAATTTACAAAGCAAGTTTAACGACAATTAGAAATTAGAGAAAAATTTTTATGAACAATACCGTAAAATTTTTATCACTCTTAATATTGTTGGCAATAACATTTGTCATTGCTATGATTTCAGGTATCAGTGATATTTCCGTTGTTGAAATGTTAAAATCTTTATTTTCAAATTCCGACGGCAATACTTATACCATAATAAATCAAATACGTTTTCCCAGAGTAGTTCTTGCAATAGTTGCGGGAGCAGGGCTGGCAGTAAGCGGATGTGTATTTCAGGGAGTATTAAGAAATCCTTTAGCAGATCCTTTTACACTCGGTATTTCCGGCGGTGCGGCATTTGGTGCATCAATCGGTTTTTCTTTCGGAATAACAAAACTCTCTTGGATATTTTTGCCGTTGCTCGGTTTTGGCGGAGCTTTGTTATCGGTCTGTCTTGTTTATGTTTTAAATATGAAAAAAGAGTTTGATTCCAACAGTATGATACTTTCAGGTGTTGTTGCAAGCTATATTTTTTCTTCAGCAGTAATGCTTGTTTTTTCAATATCATCTTCCGACCGGTTATACTCGGCATTTATGTGGCTGATGGGAAATCTTTCTTTTTTTGATGAAAGACTTTTGCCGTCGGTAACAATTTTTGTAATTTTAGGAATAATAGTTTTGTGTTTGTTGGGCAATGTAATAAATATAATAAGTTTGGGAAACGAAAAATCAAATTCGCTCGGTATAAATACGGCAAAAACGGTAAAATATATTTTCTTTTTAAGTTCTTTAATTACGGCATTTATTGTCAGCTGTTGCGGAGTTATAGGATTTGTCGGGCTTATGATACCGCATATTACAAGAATTTTTGTCGGTAATAATAACAAAATATTGATGCCGTTTTCTGCAGTTGTCGGGGCGGTATTTTTGCTTTTGTGCGACACGCTGGGAAGAACGGTTATTGCTCCGGTAGAAATACCGATAGGTGTAATTACAGGCATAACCGGCGGCACATTTTTTGTTTTCTTATTATTAAAAAGACGAAAAAATTAGCAATTAGAAATTATAAATTATCAATTAATACCGAAATTTCTCATTGCTAATTATAATTTAGCCGTCATTGCGAGGAGCGAAGCGACGAAGCAATCTTGCACACGAAGTGTGCTTAACCGCGTAGCGGTGTCATCCCGGACTTGATCCGGGATCTATGTTGTAAAAATACCTTAAACTCTTAGCTTCTCAGCTAAATTTTTCAAAGAAAAATTTTAAAAATGATTAATATCAACAATATTTCATTAGCATACAATAGCCGAACAGTCCTTGAAGATCTTTCTTTGTCTTTTAAAGAAAAATCTTTTATCGGCATCATCGGCAAAAACGGAGCAGGCAAAAGCACATTATTGAAATCAATAACAGGTCTTTTAAAGCCTGTCAGCGGAAATATTTTTATTGATTATTATGACATTTACAAAATAAAAAAAAATATTTTGGCAGAGAAGATTTCTTTTATGCCGCAGAGTATGCAGTTTGACTTTTCTTTTAAAGTAAAAGATTTTGTTATGTTCGGCAGGTATCCGTATATTGGTATGTTTAAACCTGCATCAAAACAAGATTTTGAAACAGTTGAAAATGTAATGAATTTTACCGAAACAACAGATTTTGCCGAAAGAAATATAAATGAACTTTCCGGAGGGGAAAAACAAAAAGTTCTTTTGGCTCAAACATTGGCTCAACAGACCGATATTATCGCACTTGATGAGCCGACATCGCATTTGGATATAGGAAGCCAAGCGGCAATATTTAAACTTTTAAAAATGTTAAATGAAAAATACAATAAAACTATAATTGTAACGGTTCATGATTTGAATTTGGCAGGTGAGTTTTGTTCCGATATTGTTTTGCTTGATAATAAAAAAGTTTTAAATTTCGGCAGTGCCCAAAAAGTTTTAAATTGTTCCGATATAGGAAAAGTTTATAACACTAAAGTGGTTGTAAAACAAAACCCCGTATCAAATAAACCGATAGTTATTCCGATTTATAATTAAAAAGAAAGTCGTCATTGCGAGGAGCCTAGCGACGAAGCAATCTTGTCGTTTCCTTAAGGCTCTCTGGGAATGACAGACTGAAAATAAGAATAAGGAGAGAAGAAACAAAATGAAGAAGTTAGTCAGTATCGCAGTGGCAGTATTAATGGCATCAACATTTTCGCCGAATGTTTTTGCTGCAGTAAGTAGTGACGGCGAAGAAAATGAAGTGTTTTTGTCTTTAACAAAAACGGCAGAGCCTTTAAGTGATTTAACTACAAATTTAACAATTATTACTCAAGAAGAAATTCAAGAAAAAAGTGCAAACACACTTGGAGATGTTATTGAAGGAGAACTTGGTATCTCTTATAAAAATTATGGACCTTTAGGACAAGCACAATCTGTATT
>CAJOOL010000106.1 GCA_905236115.1 uncultured Endomicrobiia bacterium | reverse complement strand
TATGCCGTTTTATTTTTGCAATATCAGCCGTATTTTTATAAAATATTACCTTGTTTTATATTATTATAGAGAGCGGTTTGATAAATGAATAAAATAATAAAAATATTTTTTAATAAAGCGTTTTTGTCTTTTTATGTTTCTCAGTTTTTGGGTATTTTCAATGACAGTTTTTTCAGAATAGCACTTGCGACATATATAATATTGGGAGCAGGGATTTTTTCAACTGATGTAAAGTATACTTTAGTAACTTCTTTAGTGGCGGTATTTGTTCTACCGTCACTTTTGTTTTCTGCATCTGCCGGCGAGATAGCCGATAAATACAGAAAAGATATGATAATAAAAGTATCGAAACTTGTGCAGTTGAATTTGGTTTTTGTTGCCATGGCAGGTTTTTTGTTTCAAAATGTGTGGTTACTTATTGCTGTCTTATTTTTGCAGGGAACCGTAGCTGCACTTTTTAATGTAACCAAATATTCTGTTATTCCGGAAATAGTAGAACATGATGAGATTGTTGCAGGCAACAGTTTTATTCAGGCCGGCAATTATATTGCGGCACTTCTCGGAATTATTTGCGGAGTTCTCGTTTATTCGGTTAATAAAAAATATCTTTTTCTCATATTTTTAACGGTAGGCGTTTTAGGTCTTTTGGCTTCGTTGTTCATTCCGGCATTGAAAAACAATACACGAAAATTTAATATTTCAAAAAATTTCATTAAAACAGCGTTTAAAAATATATCGTATTTTAAATTGTCTAAAGATATTTATTCCTGTATTTTAGGCATATCGTGGTTTTGGTTTACGGGCGTTGTGCTGGTAAGCCAGATACCGAATTTTGCCGAAGTGATTTTAAATTCCCGGCAGAACTTGTATATCTTTTTGGTTTCTCTTCTTGCATCGGGCATTTTTTGCGGAGCGATTAGTGCATATTTCCTTTTGAAAAAAGAAATTTCCATAAGATATGTTCCGGTATCCGTTCTTCTTATGACTTTGTTTATTGTGGATTTGTCGTTTAGTGCGGAATATATTCATAACGCGATTTCAACCGATATTTCAATGGCTTCATTTCTTTCATCGTTTACAGGAGTCAGAATTATAATCGATGTTTTTTCTTTTTCGTTATTTTCGGGATTGTATATAGTGTCTTTAATGACTGTTCTTCAGGTGCTTGCCAACAGAAAAATCAGAGGACGTATCATAGGTATAAACAATGTTATAAATGTTATCTTTATGGCTGTCGGTGCGGCTGTATGTCAGCTGTTTATTAAGATTGGTTTGTCATTTCCGCAGATACTTACGTTGATAGCGGTATTTAATGTGATAGGTGCATTATATATTTGTTACGTTCTTCCCGCACATCTTTTAAGAATAATTACAAAAAGATTTATGAAGATTTTTTATACCGTGGAAGTTGAGGGTATGGAAAATTTTGAAAAGTGCAAAGGTGGAACTTTAATTATCGCCAACCATACATCACTTATTGACGGAATAGTTCTTTCCGTGACTTTCGGTGAAAAATTGGCGTTTGCCGTAAATACCGATGTAACAAAAAAGTTTTGGGTAAAACCTTTCTTAAGAATGATAAAGTTTTTCCCGGTAGATAATACAAACGTTATGGTAGTAAAATCCATAATTGACGAGATAAAAAAAGGACAGAAGATTGTAATTTTTCCCGAGGGAAGAATTACTACCACCGGCGGTTTAATGAAAGTCTATCCGGGTCCTGCCGTCATTGCCGATAAAAGCAACGCAGATATTCTGCCGATATGTATAGAGGGAACACAATATTCCGATTTTTCTTATTACGGTGCCAAAACCAAAACAAAACACCAAAGAAAAATAAAACTTACCGTTTTGCCTCCGCGTAAACTGGATGTAAACCGGTCTCTTTCCGATAACAGAAGAAGAAATATTGCAATAACGAAACTTTACGATATTATGTGCGAAATGAAGTTTGCAAGCAACTTTGCCGATAAAACGATTTTTGAATCACTGATAGATTCCTTATCATTGGTAGGTGCAGGTAAAGAAATTCTGGAAGATATTGACAGAAATCCCGTTGAACTGGGAAGTTTCTTAAAAGAAATTTTTGCGTTGGCACATAAGATAAAAAAACAGACCGAAGTTAAAGAATATGTCGGAATAATTTCCGCAAACACCAAAGATGCGATAGAAGCTTTTTTTGCTTTGTCGGCGTTGGACAGAATACCGGCGGTTTTAAATTATACCGAAACATCCGAAAACATTTTGTTTGATATAAAAAATGTCGGTATTAAAACCGTTTATACTACCAAATTTTTTGTTGAAAATTACAAACTTCATGAATTGATAAAAACTTTAATCGGTAACGGAATAAAAATAATTTATGTGGAAGATGTTAAAAAGTCAATGACTATATTTAATAAAATTTATGCTTATTTTGTTTCAAAATTTCCTAAAACATATTATAAAAATATCTGCAGAAATTTTGATATTAATTCGCCTGCTGCGGTTTTGTTTACATCCGCATTTAAAGGCAAAAGCAAAGCCGTAGTTTTAACGCATAGAAATATTCAGGCTCAGAGAGCACAGCTTTCCGCCGTTATGGATTTTGGTGTTTTGGATAAATTTTTTAATGCCATGCCGATATTTTCATCGCTCGGTTTTGTTGCCGGAACGCTTCTTCCTCTTTTAAGAGGCATAAAAGTTTTTATTTATCATTCACCGCTTCATTATAAGATGGTTTCGGAACTTGTTTACGATACCAATTCCACCGTTATTTTGGGAACCGATACTTTCCTTAACGGTTATGCACAGAATGCCAATCCCTATGATTTTTATTCAATAAGATACGTTATTTCCGGTATGGAAAAATTGAAAGAAGAAACCGTAAAAATTTGGGAAGAAAATTTCGGCAAGAGAATTTTTGAAGCTTACGGAACTGCCGAGACTGCTTCAACAATATCCATAAATACACCGATGTATTTTAAACAATACAGTGTCGGAAGAATGCTTCCGTCTGTTGAATGCAGGCTGGAGTCAACTTCCGCTTTTGTCGGAGCAAGCCATCTTTGGGTAAAAGGTCCGAACGTTTCAAATTATTATATTGAGAACGAACAGCTGATTTCCACCGAAAACAATAAAAATTGGTTTGATACCGGTGACATTGTGGAAATTGACAGAGACGGTTTTGTTTTTATGAAAGGAAAGTCCAAACGTTTTACTAAAGTCAACGGAGAAAGTATTTCTCTGACGGAACTGGAGTTTCGTATATCAAACATCTGGCAGGATTACAAGCATGCTTTAATAGCAGTCGTAAAAAATAATAAGAAAGAAATAGTTTTGTTTACTACCAAACAGAATGCTGATTTGGGGGAACTTTTAAATGTTGCAGAAGAACAAAAAACGGAAGATTTTATTATTCCCGACAGAGTTTTTATTATGGAAAAACTTCCCATTACGGGAACAGGTTCGCCTGATTATGTTAAACTTCAGGAAATTTACAAAGACAGCTTAATCAATTAGTAATTAGAAATTAACAATTAGAAATTAACAACAAAAAAATCTTGTGTTAAGGATATACAATGAAACTGATTATAAAATTATTATGTAATAAAAAAATCGTTGCCGCTTTACTTAAACTTTTTTTCAGCATTCGGGTCAGCGGACTGGAAAATATTAAAGATTTAAAAGGCAGTGTTTTGTTTATCGCCAATCATAAATCG
>CAJOOL010000105.1 GCA_905236115.1 uncultured Endomicrobiia bacterium | reverse complement strand
TTTTTTTTGGATTTTCCCAAAGGATTTTCTTTTTTGTGGATAGCAAAACTTCTTTGTTTGTTCTTTGTAACTTTTGAATTTTTAATGCTGCTTACACAAAGAAGCAAAAGTTTGTCTTTTATGGGAACTTTGTTAATTACATTTGCTCCGAATTTTCACTGGTGGTGGGGAGCCATGAGCGATATAGTTCTTTGCGGTGAAATTGTTATTTTGTTGGTTTACGGTTATTTTCTGCAAAGAAATTTTATAAAAAAGAGTTTGATGTTGTTTTTTACGTTCATTTTTACCGGTTATTTTATTTTAATTTTTATTCCCGCATGGCAGGTTCCGTCTGCATATATTTTTGCCGTTGTCTTTCTCTGTCTTATATTGCCGAGTTATAAAAATTTTAAGTTTGAAAGAAAAGATATTTTTGCGTTTTTTTGTTTTTCCGTATTTTTCGGTTTAATATTTGTTTATTTTTATTCCAAATCCAAACAGGCGATAGATATTATAACACATACAGCATATCCTGGTGCAAGGTTTGAAACCGGCGGAAACTATTCTTTAACAAATCTTTTCAGACAATGGGGGAATTTATTTTTTTCTTTGCAGCCGGAGTTTCCCGGCTTTCATGCCTGTGAAATGTCTTGTGTTTTTGATTTTTTCCCTGTTGGTATAATTCTTTCTTTTATCGTTCTTTTTAAAGATAAAATAAAAGACAAATTATTGATATTTCTCTTGATATTGGATTTATTTTTTGCCGTATTTTTGTTTGCCGGTTTTCCCGAATTTTTGGCACAAATATCTTTATTAAAAGTATCACCCGAAAGAAGATTTTTTGTTCCGTTCGGTTTCTTAAATTTATTGATACTTATCAGAGCTTTAAGTTTGGTAAAATACAATATAAGTAAATTTTATATTGTTCTTATAAGTTTTATCTTAACGGATATTACAATATTATGCAATGTGATTTATTATTCTGCTTATATGCGTGATATTATAAAAATTGCGGTAATTGCAGTTACATCTTTTTCCGCTTATTATTTGCTGCTTTCTCATAAGATAAATAAAAAACTTATTTTTTTGGCAGTGTTTATTTCTTTTTTTTCGGGAGCACTTGTCAATCCGATACAGAAAGGCATTGCTCCGATACAAGACAGTTATCTTTTAAATATCGTCAAAAAAATTAATGATATTAAGCCGGGATTATGGCTGGCCGAGATGGGTTTTCCTATTCCCAATTCTTTAATTGCAAAAGGTGTTGCAACTTTTAACAGTATGAACATTTACCCGAATTTGGATGCTTTTGAAAAGCTGGATTCCGATAAAAAATATATTGATATTTATAACAGGTATTGTAATATTGATGTAAATATTGTTGAAAAAGTCTTACCCGGACAGGATAAATTTATTCTCAAGAACATAAGCTATATCGGCATAAACATCACGCCGGAAGATATCAAAACTTTAGGTATAAACTATATTCTTACTTACAGATCTTTGGAAAGTTTTAGCAATGATAAAATTAAATTTGAAAAACTTTTTGAAGCCGAAAATTTTTATATATACGGTGTTTCTTAATCCTGAACTTTTCTTTCGGAAATTCCGCTTCCGTTTCCAAAGCCTTTAACTGTTCTTTTAACAATATCTCTTGAAAGTTTATCCCAAATATATTCTCTTGCCTGGTCTTCGCTCATTCCGCCGAAACCGACTTTCACCGCATCGGCATAAATCTGAATTCCTTCCATATTCGGTTCCGCCCAGAGAGTGATATTTTCATGCTTATCAATAAAATATACGTTTACCAAAATCCACAGCTTGTATTGTTCCGTTACCATATTTGCGTCATAAGTTAAAGGTTGAAGAGTGTATCTTTTTATTTCACATACCAAGGTTCCGTCGCTTTCCTGCTCGCTTGTTACAACGGAAAGCCTCCCGTCTCTCATAAACTCATCTATTATTGCATTGGTAAATTTATCTTCCAGTCCGTATTGATTTGTGTTGTTTACAACGGGGCGGACATAAACATTTTTTATGTATGCGGGCAGAATCTGCGGTGCGGGGTCATAAGGCGAAGCACACGAAACCGAAAATATTGCAACGGACAACAGTATAAAAAATAATTTTTTCATATTTTATCTCTCCACATATTTTTGAAGAATTATACATTATAAATTGCAAATTGTAAATTGTAAATTGTTATTTTGTTTGTCATCCCCGAATGTCTCTGTCGGGGATCTCGTAGTTAATGTTAAACACAAAAATTGCAAAGCAATTTTTACCTTAAACTTCTCAGCTGATCAGCT
>CAJOOL010000104.1 GCA_905236115.1 uncultured Endomicrobiia bacterium | reverse complement strand
CCCCTAAATTCGTTGGAGTTTCTTGAGATATGTTACCAACTATCCCTGCAAAACTCCGCTTGAAGCGGTTCAACCGCCTCTTTATAGGCAAAATCTGCTTCGGGCTTTGCTCGTTCATAATTAATCAGTATTTCCTTAATAAGCTATTTTGTATTTTCTGCTTTTTTTGGAATCGTCCACAATGGTTAAAAACTTGAGCTTTACCCATTTTTGAGCCAACTGTCTGGCAGTCCTTGCAGAAAAATTAAACATATTTTCCAAATCTTTTGATGTTAAAAATTCCTTATTTGCAAAAGCAGATAAAACTTGTTTTTGTCTTGAGTCCAATTTTTCAATGAGAGAACTTTCATCTTTTTCATTTTTTTGTTTTTCAAAATTTTTTTGAACGTTTTGAAAAGAATTCATCATACCGAATACAAAAAAATTCACCCACTTTGTAATATCGGCTTCAGCCCGCCCCTCATAATAATTATGAGAGTGTCCTACAGTAAGAGAATCGTAGTAATCCTGTAAATTATTTGCATAGTATTCTTCCAAATTATAAATGCCTTTCAATCCGTAACCCGACTGATGAAGTAAAAGAATTGTCAAGATTCTTGCAGTTCTTCCGTTGCCGTCGTAATAAGGATGAATAGTAACAAACTGATAATGTGCAATTGCAGCTAAAACGGGTGCCGGTATAATATTTCTGTTTTCATTTATCCAATCAACCAATGCCGTCATTAAAGGCGGAACATCTTTTGCCTCCGGCGGCATATATACAATAAAACCTGTTGAAGAATCAATTATGGAATTTTGTCCCTCGCGGTAAGGTGTAGGCTTACTGTCTCCGACAATTAATCCGTGTAAACTTTTTATATCTTGTTGCGTAACGACAGATTTTTTTGATAATATTTTTACTTCATCCAATGCACGAAAATAACCTTTTACTTCATTTTCGTCACGGCGGTGTTTAGGAAAAGATTTACCTTTTAATACCTGCTTAACTTCGTTAATTGATAAAGAATTTCCTTCAATTTTTGTTGAATAATATGTCGTATGGATTTTAGAAGTTTTTCTTAAGCCTGCCAGAACTTTAGGGCTTAAAGGCAGATTTTTGATATTATCTTTAATTTTTTCAATTTCAAACAAATTTTTTAAAATTTCATTTGTAATTTGGTAAACGGGATTAAATTTTAACGGCATATTTCAGAAGCTCCTTTATGCCGTTAATTATACCATTATTATGCCGTTAAATCAAATAAATATTGCTAAAAATACAAGAAAATTGATAATATTTTTTGTTTTTCTTAGAAGATAAAATTGAAAACAAACAAAAAACACTTGTTTTTTTAACGGCATAATTTAATGGCATAATTTATTAAAATTTATGCCGTTAAATATGCCATTAAATATGCCGTTAAATGTGGCATTAATGTGCAGTTAAAACTTTTTCGCTTATGAATATCAATGAAAGAAACGAAAAACGACAATTTATAATTTACAATTTAGAATTTATAATTGAACGATGAAAGCAGAGAAAAGATTTTTATTCTTAACTCTGCTTTCGTCTTTCGGTCAAGGCTATGTGATGACCGTTATTTTTATTTAACAAAAATTTTTTAATGGACATTACTTTCGAAAACTTTTACTCCGGAAGTAATATTATATCTAATCTCTAAAACTACTTTCCCAGGAGAACGTAATTCTTCCGGTTTATATACATAAGTCGCGCAATCTTCTTTTGCACTTGGACTACCACTCCAACCTTGTCCAAACCATGTAAAATATTTATTACCGCGAACATCTATTCCAAGGGCAGTGCAATAACTTGTAAATTTTTTTGAATCATTTTTATCTACAAGATAAGAATTATAGAAATTACCATATTCACTGTAATAAGATTTCTGTGCGGAAAGATAAGTACCCAAAAGAGCATATCCTTCTGCCATTTTCGCCTTATCAACATAGTTTCTATAGATTGGCACACTGACAACCGACAGAATAATAATAATGGCGATAACGAT
>CAJOOL010000103.1 GCA_905236115.1 uncultured Endomicrobiia bacterium | reverse complement strand
CCGGGCAATTTATCGCGAGAAGTTCCAACGAATTTAGAGGCAAAAAGCCTTGCGGTTTCCGTTCAGAATTAATCAGTGTTTCCTTAAATATATTTTATTGTCATTCTTTCATTAAAAAATGTATAATAATGTATTAATATTATGAATATAAAAAATATTTTTTGTATAGTTTATAATTTTTTCTATGAGAAACGTTTTCATATTCTTATAGCATGCTTTGCCGTTTTGTTAAACTGGGCGGGGCATACTTTCGTTTATGAAAACAGCTACAGATTTCTAACGTTTGATATGGTCGGCACGTTCGTTGTTGCCATGACGCTGGGCACAATATGGGCGTTAATTGCCGCTATCGTTACACCGATAGTTTTATCGGGCATAACGTCACCTCATTTTATCTATCTGGCCGTCATCAATATGACCGGAGCCATAATGTGGGGCTGGCTTGCGGAAAGCGGTAATTTGGTAATATTCAATACCAAAAGTAAAAATAAAAATTCCCTTATTCAAACTTTTTTTATTGCTTGCAGATTTATATTGTTTGCATCAATACTTACGGGGCTTATCATTTCTTTGGCATCTTCCGTAATAAAAAATATCATTTTCCGCGATGCTATTTTCAAACAACCGTATTCCATATATTTTACGGAACTTTTCAAAAATATTTTTGATATAGACGGTGCAAGCACGCTTTCTTTGTTTGCCAATTATGTGGCGGAAACTTTTATAGAAATTCCCAATATCATAATCACGGTTTTTGTGGGCTGTATCATTTCCATGACTATATTAAAATATAATACTTTAATGTTTACACAGCATTACGAATATGCCGTAAAAAATAATAATGTTTCGTGGTTCAGTATATGCCTGTCCGGTATTTCAACGGTGGAGTTTGTTATTTTTGTTGTTTCGGGTTATTTTTATATTTCTACGGTTAAGTCCGTTTCCAACAGCATTTTAACGGGCATTATGAATGACATCTCGGTTAATTCCGTTCACGGTTTTATTTTTTTGGAAATGATTTCTCTTCCGTTGACAATAATAATTTTGCTGCTGTTTTTAAAGCTGATACTTCCGGACGTAAAAAACAAAAATGTTTTTGATTTGAATTATTTAAAAAGAACCATTTTAAACAGAAAAGAATTTGATTCCGATATAATCAAATTTATTATTATACTTTTTATAATATCAGCAGCCGTGGTATTCGTATATCTTTCAATAACGGTTAATTTTACGGGCATCACACCGATAAAATATTATCAAACCAATGCCGCTTCGCCGGCCAACGTAAGCAACTTCTTATGGCTGATAATTCTTATAATTACTTTTATTCTTATAGACAAACATAACAACGATATGACTCGCGACATCACTCTGGAAAACGAACTGATAAAAAAACAGACCGTTACGGAAGTTGCGGATTCTTTTGATACACAAAGACAGAAACTTCAGGCATTGGAACTTAACTGGTCGCAGGACACGGTGGAACTTCTAAGAAGCAGCAGGCACGATTTGATTAACGAACTTGAAAAAACCAAAACGGGGCTTAATGATTTGCTTTTTGAAGTTTATGAAAAAATAGTTAAGCCTTATAAAGATGCCATCTTAGAAAACCAAAGGAACACAGGTGAACATATTGAAGAACTCGGTTCGGGAAAACTTTCCGAAAAAACCGTTTCTTATATTCAGGAAAATATTAAGACACAGATTGCTTTTTACAATTCCAAACTTAAACCGTATATTAACATAACTTTCAATGACTTTAATAAGAATGCCGAAAAATTTTATTGTTATTCAAACAGACTGATATTTGTTGCGGTAAACAATATTTTGGATAACTCCATTTTTGCTTTGCAAAAACTTCTTCTTGACGATAAATTTACGGCATATCTTAATGTATCTTTAAGTCTATCCAATGATAACAAAAATCTGAAAATTTCCGTTACGGATAATGCCGGCGGTGTCAGCGAAAATAATCTTAACAAACTTTACAGACAGCAGATAGAAAGTTCAAAAGGAAAACGGCTCGGCGAGGGAACAGTCCATTCGGCATATTTTGTAAATATTTTAAACGGAAAAATCAACGCTTCAAATATTATACATAAAGACGGCGGCAAAGGTCTGCAAACGAATATTTTTATACCCGTTTATAGAGAAGAATAAATTATTTTGCGAAGAAAATTTTTTGGGGGAAAAATGGATAAAAAAATTATAGCTTTAACCGATGATGATACAAATGTCAGAAATTCTTTGGAAAGAACTATACGCAGACATTTTACGGATGTGGAAATAAAACAGTTTTCTTCCACGCTGGAACTGAAAAGATTTGTTCTTAATAATCCGTCCGTTATCAATCTGCTGATACTTGATATTCATTTCGGTGTCGGTGAAACGGGAATAGACATTCTTCCTTTTATAAAACAGACGGCACCGTCTTTGCAAATCATTCTTCTGTCGGCAATGGAAAAAACTTACGGACAATCCGTAACCGATGTTGCCGGCGAATATATTTTTGATTTTATGTCCAAGCCCGTTACAGAAACGGAACTTATTATAAAAATAAAAAAAGCTCTTAACTCCCAAAGCAGCACATTGAACAAAACCGTTCAGGATTTGCAGTCTCAAAATAATCTTTTAAATTCCATGCTTGACAACAAACAGCAGGCTGTTAAGGGTGCAGGAAGAATGTTTGAAGATACGGTGTTTGAAAAAATATCGTCATTCAACAAAATCATAATGCACAATGAATTTTCTCCCAAAAAAAATGTCCTCATTTTCGGACAGGAAATAGATACGATAGCGTTTACCAATCCGCCTCTTCCTTTCTGTGTGCTGGTTTTTGAAACTAAATATTTCCCGAATGCCAAACTTATCGGTTCCGCCAATGAGGATACAAAAATAATAGTTGACGGAAAAGAAATGTTGTCGGAAAAAAGAAGAAATGTTTTTGAGCAGGCGGATAATCAGTTTAAACAAGTCAGCAAACGTATGGAAAAAATTTTGAAAGAAAGCAGTATCACCGACAGAAACGAAAAATTTAGACCGTTCATTCAAACGTTTGTTATCTTTACGGATTCTACTGATATTTCCGGCTTGAATTTAACCAATACGAACAGATATACGAAATTTTTAAAACTTAAAGATTTGACTTCCGACTTTATAATAAAGACGGTTTTTTCTCTGCCGAAACGCATCGTCTCTGCGGAAATTAAAGACCTGATTCTTAAGAATTTGACTGTTTAGGATTTTGCTAATTGTTGACAGCGGTAACTGAAGACCGAAAGCAGAGAAAAGATTTTTTTCTTAACTCTGCTTTCATTTTGGATTGATGCTATGTTTCAATCCTGTTAATTTTGTAAAATCTTTAAAAATTTTCTTCCTGAAATTTGCCGCCTGCAGTTGTTGAATATCTTATAGAAAACCATTTATACTGATTATAAGTTAAGTCTTCGGGTTTTTTTGTACCGGATACAAAAAAGTCTTTCGGATCACCAATTCCCCAATGATTAGAAAAAGTAGTAAAATATTTATTACCTCTTGCATCTACTCCCAGAACAGGCTCATAGCATGTAGCATTTTGATCATATGTAGCATTAATACCGGCAGCAACACTTCGGAAAAAATATCCATGCTCTGAATAGTAAGCTTTTTGAGCAGACAGGACAGTGCCCAATAATGCATAAGCTTCAGAAAATTTTGCCTTATCTACATAACTTCTGTAAATTGGGACACTGATTACCGACAAAATAATTACAATGGCAATAACAATTACCAATTCAACGAGGGTGAAGCCACACCGTCTGTCATGCCCGAATGTCTTTGTCGGGCATCCCGTTGTTTTGCCGTTT